>JANXTV010000426.1 GCA_025352185.1 Oligoflexia bacterium | reverse complement strand
TGAAAACTGCGGAAATTCGTGAACGATTTTTAAAATATTTCGAACGTCAGGGACACACGATTGTGGAGAGCTCGTCCCTCGTTCCCTCGAACGACCCGACGCTTCTTTTTACGACGGCAGGAATGGTTCAATTTAAAGATGTATTCCTCGCGAAGGAAACGCGGCCCTATAAGCGCGCCACCACCGTTCAGAAATGCGTGCGCGCCGGTGGAAAGCATAACGATCTCGAGAACGTCGGGTTCACCGCCCGTCACCACACGTTTTTCGAAATGCTCGGAAACTTTTCGTTCGGGGATTATTTCAAAAAAGAAGCCATCCGTTTCGCCTGGGAGTTCATTACGACCGAACTCCAAATGCCGAAAGATAAGCTCTACGTCACCGTTTTTGAAACCGACGATGAAGCGGCCGATATTTGGCATAAGCAAGAAGGAGTTCCGAAAGACCGGATTTATCGCCTCGGGGAGAAGGATAATTTCTGGGCGATGGGAGATACCGGTCCATGCGGACCCTGTACCGAAATTTATTTCGACCGCGGCCCTAAGTACGGACAGGATGATTTTTTAAAGTCCCAGGAAGCGAATGAAGATCGCTTTATGGAATTCTGGAACCTCGTTTTCATGCAGTATAATCGGGATGCGAAAGGGACGATGAATCCGCTCCCGAAACCGTCGGTCGATACCGGGGCGGGGCTTGAACGAATCGCTTCGATCCTCCAGGAAGTCGACACCAATTACGATACGGACGTCTTTCGCGCGATTATCGCAGAAATCGAAAAACTTTCTGGAGTGGAGTATATCCGCTCGAGCGAACTCGCGGCTTCCTTTCGCGTGATCGCCGATCACGCCCGCGCCTCGGCTTTCCTCGTGAGTGACGGCGTTCTCCCTTCGAACGAGGGCCGGGGTTACGTCTTACGCCGCATCCTCCGCCGGGCGATTCGTCACGGGAAGAAACTCGGATTTGAAAAGCCATTTATGAATAAGGCCGCGGGCTTTGTGATCGATCAGATGCGTGACGTCTATCCGAATCTCCAGACCCAGCGGGCATTTATCGAACGCGCAATTCTCGCGGAAGAAGAGCAGTTTTTTAAGACGCTCGATAAAGGGCTTACGTTCACGATGGACGTCATCACACGCGTTGCTCCCGCCGGGGCAAAGGGCTGGATCTTTCCGGGCGAAGACGCGTTTAAGCTACACGATACTTTCGGTTTCCCTTTGGATCTCACCCGCGTAATCGCGGAAGAGAATGGCGGGAAAGTAGACGAAAAGGGATTTGAAACCGCGATGGCGAAACAGCGCGCGGAAAGTCGGAAGAGCTGGAAAGGTTCGGGGGCCGCCGCGCTCGATGCCGTTTACCTCGAACTCGCCGGCGAACTGAAGGCGAAGAACAAGCTCCCTGAATTTATTGGCTATGACTCTCTATTGGCCGAAGGAGATGTCCTCGCGATTCTCGTACAGGGCGATCAGAAGATCGAACGCGTACAGGAATTTTCGGCCGCGAGTCTCGTGACGACGACCGACAGTGCCGACAGCGCGATCATCGAAGTCGTTTTCTCGAAGACCCCATTCTACGGCGAAAGCGGGGGGCAGGTTGGCGATAAGGGACGCGTCCTCGGAGTGGGGAACGATCTCGAGGCCGAGGTCATCGACGTGCAGAAGCCAGTACCGGATCTAACGGTCGCGCACCTCCGGGTAAAGCGCGGCACTTTAAAGGTGGGCGCGAAAGTTCGGCAGGAAACGGATGCAGAACTCCGAGCGCTGACGACGCGTAACCATACGGCGACCCACCTCCTTCACTGGGCCCTTCGAAAGCATCTGGGGGCTCACGTAAAACAGGCCGGGTCGACGGTCTCTCCCGACTTGCTTCGATTCGACTTCTCCCATTTCGAATCTCTAAGGGCCGAAGACCTGAAGGCGATTGAAGACCTCATTAACGATAAAATTTGGCATAACGACGGCGTGAAGAAGGTGACGATGGCGAAAGACGCAGCGATTGCGGCCGGGGCGATCGCCATGTTCGGAGAAAAATACGGCGACACCGTACGTGTGGTTTCCGTGGGTGATTTCTCGACTGAACTTTGTGGGGGCTGCCACGTCGATAATTCGGCGGATATCCACCTGTTTAAGATAGCGACGGAGTCGTCGATCGCGGCGGGCGTGCGCCGGATCATCGCTTATACTTCGAAAGGTGCCTACCTCTACCTTCGGGCGCGGAATGACCTACTGGCGGGGCTGAAGGACGTCGTGAAGGCGCAGACGATCGAAGAAATTCCGGCAAAGATCGAGCGGATGAACGAGGGGGAACGGGCCCTACGAAAGCAACTCGAACAGATTCTGGCGAAGGCGGCCGACGGTGAAGCCGACGGTCTCCTCTCGGGAGCGAAAACGATCGGGGGCGTCCGACTCGTTCGGGGAATGGTCGAAGTGGATTCCCAGGGCGTGAAGAAACTGCGGGACCTCGCCGAGGCCTTAAAAAATAAAGTGCCGGACGGCGTAATCGTGCTCGGCATGAAAGACGGCGATAAGGCGAGTCTGATCGTGGCTATTGGTAAGGACGCACAGAAAAAATGGAGTGCCTCTGAACTATTAAAAACTCTCGCACCGATGATCGATGGCCGGGGCGGCGGAAAACCAGACCTCGCCCAGGCGGGGGGCACTAAACCCGGAGCCCTCGCCGAGGTTTTAAAAACAGCCGAGTCACTCCTCGCTAAGTAGTTGTCCCTATTTCTCAGATTTCGAATTAACCCTAAGGGTCCCCCCTTTAAGGATTTATGAAAAAAAGTATTCTGGCTCTCGGGATGGTTTTCGCGGTGCTGACCGGGTGTTCCCATAAGAATCCGTACGAAGGACGTCCCGTTTTCCGCACCCGTATTCCCGACGATATTAAAACCCTCGATCCGGCGAATGCTTACGACCAGGTCTCTCTCGAGGTGTTGCCGAATATTATGGAAGCCCTCTATCAGTACGACGTAGTTTCTCCGACTTATCGGGTAACGCCATTACTCGCGGCGGATCTCCCGACATTTTCGAAAGATCGGCTGACGCTGAAGATTCCGATCTTAGCGGGAGTTCGTTTTGCCGACGATCCGGCATTTCCCGACGGTAAGGGCCGAGAGTTAAAAGCTGCAGATTTCGTATTTGCGATGCGGAGGCTCGCCCACCCGGGTGTGCAGTCCCAAGGTTCGTGGATTTTCGAGGGAAAAGTGAAAGGGTTCGATGCCTTTTCAAAAAAACTCCGCGATACCCCGAAGGAAAAACTTGCGGAGTTTTTCGCGAAGGAGCCTCTCGAAGGAATCACGGCGCTCGACGATCATACGCTGCAGATTAAACTCATTAAACCTTATCCGCAGATCATGCATATTCTCACGACGACTTTCGTGGCGCCGATGGCTGAAGAAGTCGTAAAAAAATACCAGGATGAGAACGGCCACGTCGATAATAATCCGGTCGGTACGGGAGCATTTAAACTCGCAAGTTATGATCGTGGAAACTCTGCGGTCTTAAATCGAAGTCCGACCTTCCGTGGGGAACCCATGCCGAAGGGAACGGGAATCGATGCGGGGAAGCCGATGCCGTTTCTGGACGCGCTGATATTCTACGTTCTGAAGGAGGATCAGCCTTCATGGCTCCGATTCATGAACGGCGAGCTCGATTTTTCGAAGATCCCTAAGGATAACTTTGCCCAGGCCCTTACTCCCGGGATGTCGCTCACTCCCGAAATGGAAAAGCGGAATGTAAAACTCGATAAGATATCGGGTGCGCTCTTTTACTTCGTGAACTTTAACGTGCGGGATAAGGTCCTCTCGAATAAGTTCCTTCGTCAAGCCATGGGTTCGGCGGTGAATCGCGAAAAGTGGATTGAGCTCTTCACGAATAACCGCGGAAAGAAAATGGTTTCGGTCATTCCGCCCGGGTTAGAAGACCGAGTTGAGAATCCGAAGTTAAAGTACGATTTCGACTTAACTCGCGCAAAAGAACTGATGAAGAAAGCGGGATTCCCCGAAGGGAAAGGCGTACCGGTCATTACGTTTGACCTGCGCGGAGCCGACAGCGTGAGTCGTCAAATGGGTGAGTTCTTTTCGGATCAGTTCGCGCAGATCGGAATTAAGTTAAACGTCGTCTATAATACGTTTCCGGCGTTCATCGAGAAACAGAATAAAGGCCAACTCCAGCTCTCGTACGGTGGTTGGATTCTGGACTATCCGGATGTTGAGAACGCATATCTCCAGCTCTACGCTTCGAGGCAGAATCCAATCATTAACGCCTCCTTCTTTGATAACCCCCGCTATAATGCGCTCTTCGAAAAAATGAGCCTCATGGATCCGGGACCCGCGCGGGCAAGACTCGTAAAAGAAATGGACGATATCGTTCAAGAGGAAGTGCCGTGGGCATTCGGCTTTAACCTCGATAGTTACGTGCTCGTAAATCCCTGGGTGAAAAATTTCCGGGCGTCGTTCTTCACGCGCGATGGATATAAATATTACGGAATTGATCTCGATCTGAAGAAGAAGATGAAGCGTTAGTTTCTGCTCCTGATCGACCCACCGATCGCTCGATCGATGCACGAACGGAAAAAGAGAAAGGGCCGACCCGCTTCTTGCGGATCGGCCCATTTCTTTTGAGACACACGCAGACGTCTGAAGGCATCAGGGGACCTTCGGACCGTCCGTGCTACGGCGCCAGGCTAGGAGCGACGCAGCTAAGGCGGGGATTCAGGCGTTACCGGACCCACTTGCGAGTGCGCGGAATGAAAATCGACTGCGGAGAGTGCAGATTTCGACTGGGTTTGTTTGGCTCCCTATTCATCCAACGTTCTACAGAGGAGGACCAGATAAGAAGAGTTTGCCACAGCGCGTAAAAAACTCAAGCTAAATTTAAAGTTTTATTTACAATTATTTTTATATAGTAATTTCAAATACTTATGATGGATTTACTTCTGGGAAATGTTTGGAATAGAAAAGGGGGCGGACGCAAACGCCGGGATGAACCAGCGCCCATTTCTGTCGCTTATGCGGGGCATTCCGCTCCCGATCGGGGATTAAATGCACTGTGCAGACGCGCAAAGTCAATTTTCGCAGCGCATCAAGTAAGCGAGATAATGACGCAATTAATTGCGTCAAAATTTTGTACAGTTGGTCTACAAGTTGCTCTAGAAGATTTCATTGTTACCCAACGTCCCATTTGGGGTCCGGCTTTGGACCCCATTCACTTTAACGGTAATTTGAAAGGTATTCTCAGATGAAAAAATTAGCATCCGTGATCCTTGCCCTCACGATGGCAACGATCCTCCCGATGAACCAAGTTATGGCACAAGGCGTTACCCTTGATTCCGCTATTTCGAACCTCCAGTACAAACTGACGGTCGAATGGGATCAAAAAGACGCTAAAGCTCAAAAGGAAATCCTCGGCGCTTTCGCAGCCGATGTTGAATCCCTGAAGAAACAAGGCGTGTCCGACGAGCAGATTTTTAAAGCGCTCAGCGAAAAAGCTTTCGATGCTCAAACCTCGAAAGACATCGCGAACCTCGCCGCTTACGCGAAAGCAAAGAAACTCGATCAGAAGCAAGTTCACAAGCTCGTTGTCGACTTCGCTAACAAGTCCCAGAAGCTCGGCACCAGCTGGTCTTCCGAAGCTACCGCGGGACTCGTGATCGGAATCGTCCTCGTGGTCGTTCTGATCGCAGCGCTTTCGGGTGGAATCACCGTTAATAACGGTCCTTACTACCCAAGTTGCTACGACGACTGCTACTACGACTACTACGGCTACTACTACTGCGACACGGTTTGCTACTAAGCTAACGTTGGTCATTTAGACTGAGTCTCTCGGTCGACGGCCCCGAATCGGAAACGGTTTCGGGGCCTTTTTTTATGCTCCGGTGCACTTTATTTGGGGTCACTTCGCATCTCGCATTGCGTGCGTTCCGATACGAGACTTCTTCACGAATCCGGTCGATTTCGCGTGGTAAAAAACGGATCTCTTGCGGTGCAAGATGGTCCGCCCCTTGCTGATGAGTGGGAAACCGATTTTAACCGCTAACGTATCGATGAGGAGACGTCATGTCGAACAGATTTTCCACCACGCAGCGAATGAGTTCCGGACTCGTGCTTCTGCTCTCTTTCGTCGTCCCCGTAACCCAAGCTTACGCTCAAGGGGCAACTGTCGAACGAGCGGTTAAGGAAATGCAATACGCGCTTTCGACCCAGTGGAATCAGAAAGACGCGAAGAAACAGAAAGAGATTTTCAAAGCCTTCACTCACGAACTCGAAGCGATCCAGGCGACCGGTAAGTCGAACACCGAAATCGTTAAAGAGATGAAGATGCTTGCGCTCACGAAGCAGCAGGAAAAGGATCTCGATACCGTTTCGGCCTATATTATCCAGAATAAGCTTTCAAAAAAGGACGCGAACGCCCTCATCGTGAAAGTGATGGAATCCTCCGCTAAAGAGGGGGCGAGCTGGGAACCGGGTAAGGGACCGAGTATCGGTCTGATCGTCGGAGTCGTCCTCGGCGCTCTCGTTCTCACCCTCATCATTACGAGCATCATTCACTGCGATAGACACCCCGACGAATGTAAGGGCAGTGGAGACGGGAGCGGCGACGGCTCGTGGGATAGCAACTGGAACGACAGTTGGGACGACGACTGGGACGGCGGTGGTGAAAACTGTTACGAAGACGAGTACGGCGACCTTTGGTGCTACTCGTAAGTTCTTCAGAAACGGACCTTTAAGGTTCGCGAGTAGAGCTTCGTAAAAATAGAAAGGCCGGTCGAGATTTATTTCGACCGGCCTTTTCTTTTTAAATGACCGAGTCGAGAGATTAGAGTCCGCGGTCCTGGAGGAATTGGTGAATCACCATTCGGTCTCTCAGCGGAGACTCGCAAGACGTGTCGCAGGACCGGAGGAGGGCCCGGACCAGACCGTCTCGAATATCGGAGTCCTTCGTATTCAGGAATTTCCGAGCCCCGAAGACGACTTGGGTGGCGTACGTTTCACCCAGCTTTTCTCGAAGTCCCCAGAGGAGTCCGAGAACGAAATCGGATTGAGCTTTTCCGAGGGATTCGTATTCAATCTGGAAGAATTGTCGCTTCTTTCCGTTTTTCCCGACGGCGGTTGAAAACTCCTTAATCTTCTTCGCCAGCTTCGGACTGCCACCGATCGATGCCGCAAAAAAGTCGGCCATCCCTTCGTTCACCGGAGTCGAAACATCGGGCTTCATCGAGTCCGAAAGGGCGAGGTGGGAAAACTCGTGGTAGACAATTTCGGGGACGAGCGCCGTATCGAGGTAAAACTTCTGCGGGATCAGGAAACGGTTTACGACTTTAAGAACCTGGAACGCTCCCTCCATGAGGATTAAGGTGCCCGTCTGTCGAGTCACGCTATCGATAAAGCTCGGCGTGGTGAGGCGACCCTGGAATATCGCGTAAAGGGTATCCCGAATCACGAGGTCGATCTGCATCGGATAGAGAGTCTGCCGCGCTTGACGAAGCTGAGCGTTCGCGGGGTCTTCGGGCATCTGGGCGAGGAGCTCCCCGATCGGAATTTCTTTCCGCGGACGAAACCACATTTCTCGTCCCCACGGATTTAATCCGGGCTTTGGTTTAAACGGAGTACCGCCTTCAATCGAGAGCGCATTATTAAACTGGGGTTGGTAATTATCGTTCGTGAAACGTTCAAACTGGCTGTAGCGATTCGTTAGATCCAGCCGGACGACGATTTGCTCCATCTTTTTAACTTCTTCAGACTTAAGCACGTCTACGAAGAAGGCTCGGGCCTTCTCCGCGTGGTAAAGAACGTTCGCCGCGAGGAGCTTTAAGGTTTCTTCGTCGCGAGGAGTGACGCGAGCCTCGTCGGAAGTGGGAGGCTTTTCCGCATCGGCTTTCTTTTTTTCGGCCACGATTCCCGAGATTCGATCCAGAGTCAGCGCGGCCTCTTCCTTTTTATAGGACACTCGGAAGTGTTCGGTTTCAAACTGGTCGCGTGCCTTCAGACCATCGATTGCGATCGGGGCGACTTCGAACCCACCGTGTTTTTCACGTTGGACGACGGGGTAATTTTCACTCACCGCGAACGCGGAGTCAGCGGCGAGGACCGTAGAGATGGAGTAGAGGAGGGCGAAGGTGATTTTCTGGGTATTCGTTCTTTTCATATGTTTCTCTATTCGCCTCCCTTAGAAGATCGAAATACCTCGGTCATCCCCGGCGCCGGCCTTCGAGGTTTTCATTTGGACGAAAGCTTCGACGAGTCCTACGGCGAGGGAAGCGAATACATTTCCGGGCGGCGGAATGAGAATGAGAGCCGTCGTGCCGTACTTTTTCACAATGTTCCACACCTTCTGCCATCCGGGAGTAACCGGGTTCCAGAGGTCATCCACCGAGAGGGCGGCATCGAGTTCTTTTGCGTGAATGAAACCGGTTTCGACACCGGCGACAATCACGTCGTCAAATGTCGGACTTCGTCCCGAGAAGAGACTCGAGAGCTTCATTTCCTCCACCTCTTTATGGAGCATTTTTGCCGCCATCCGGTACTGCTCTTGCGGACTTAGCTGGTAAACTTCGTCTTCTCTCCCGTCGCCGTACTTAATACGAACTTCGGCCGACACGGCCGTCATCCGTTCGGTGAATTTCCGAAAAGTGTCCGAAAGAATAGAGATCTGGAGTCCATTATATTTTCCGTAGAGGGCGAGTCGGTTCGATAGACCACCGGACTTCTTCTTTTTATCCGACATGACCTTAGTCTTCGTATCGTCGGGATCAGCACGGGAAGACGTACCCTTGGCGGCTTCGACTTCTTTCAGAACGGACGGTAAAGTGAACGGAGTTTCGGTATCAAACTTTACATCCGTAAGCACATTCAACCAGGCGATTTGTACGGGGAGGTAACGAGGCTCTTTCTTTCCGCTCCCGGCGTCCCGTTCTTCTTTCGCAATCTTCGCGATACGTTCGGAAATATTTTTCCGCTTAAATTTACGTCCCTTTTCGGTTTTAACGGAAAGTGCGAGCTCAAGCTCCTGATCGGTGGGACACATGAGCTGCGCGGAACGGCCCTCGGAATCCTTCTTCACCCAATCTGACTCGACGTAACCTAATTTCTTCCACGCGGGAAAGGTCGAGAGAAGGGGAAGGAGAGTAACGTCGTCGATCAGGTTAACCTTACGCAGAATTTCGAGCCCGTAGAGAACGGCGCCCGAATCAGAAGGGAGTCCCAGATTTTTCATTTCGGACTGGAGACGGGCAAGAACGAGCGGTTCGCAAGGTTCGGTGGGCGGGTGAGTGTCGTCTTTCGGATCCATCGATGCGGAGAGGAGCGCGAAAGCACGTGGCATCTTTTCAAAAAGGTGAGCGGTCGCTTCGGGATATTTTTCTTCGGGAGTGAGGGGTTCTTCCTCGTCTTGGGCATCAGAATTTTTCGGAGCCGTGGAGCCGTTTCGGATCAGAATCGAATCGGCTTCCTTCGTATTTCGAACGAGATCGGCGAAAGTTGGGGCTTTCGGCTCGGCCGCGAGACCCACCGAAAGGGGTGCGGCCGCAGAACCAACGAGTGCGGCGACAAGAACGAGTGCGATAGAACGATCCACAAATACCCCCGGTGACTTTTACGTAAATCGGCCTCCCTCGAGGTCCGACTCTCTTTAAACTTCACCCGATCTACCAACCGAGATGCATAGCGTCAATTAAATGGTACAGAGAGTCATTCAGCGCGAGCAGACGAAGCGGGGATCCGACGGTTCCGTTCGAGCCGATATTTAAAAAGATTCATAATTACAATTACTTAGTCTCTTTATTTGACGGCAGGGGGCCTCTGGGAGGGTGTTTTTTTCTCGGGACGAAGGGATTCGCACATGGTAACGCGCCGTGCTACAACCGGCAAAATCCCTGGTCATCAAATCTAACCGAGAGTCTGCCTCTCTTACTTCTATGGAAAAGTTTTTTATTCAAAAGAACCTCGTACTTCTACTCACTCTGACTTCGCTCTTCCCACTCACTTCCTTCGCCGGAAAGAAAATGGAAGCCGTCCGGTGCACGGTAGAGGAAGGAGTCGTTATCCAAGTTCTAATGTCCGAGGGAGACGCGTGGGAATTGGTTCAGGGAACCCAGAAAGAGATTTCGGGCTTGGTATTAACCACTCTCGGGAACGTCATTACGGGCTCGGAAGACTCAAAGGTTACCTATAACGGCGAATCGAAAAAAATAACGATCGTTCCCACTGAAGAGAAACGGTCCGGATTTATTTCGATCGTTATGGAAAATCCGCAGAATACGGTCGTTTACGAGAAGGGAACCCGTAAGGCCATTGTTGGTTTTAATCCGAAAACGGATAAGGGCCCCGTGACTGTGACTGAAAATTCTGAAAAAGTTTCCGAACTCCAGTGCCGTTACAACGACCTATTTTTGTCGAACTAAATTTTTCTCGCGATAATATCCAGGACCATTGGTCCTACGTAAAAGGCGGACGGATTCTTCGATGCCTCGGACCAGACGGCTTCGAATTCCCCCACTTCGCTCGGCGTGAGGTATTTCTCTTTTTCGAGGACCGGTAGGTAATTCTTAAAGAATGAATCCGGCCACTGCCAGATTCTTTGGTGAGGCATGCCGACTCGGGTTTGGGGTTTTAGTCCGAGAATTTCAAAACCGTTCCGGGCCAGGATTTCCGGGAGTTTTCCAGCGACGTGAGCGTCACTTCCTTGGTCGGCCCAGCTTCTTATCACCATTCGCACAAACTTTTTAAAGACTTCCGTTTCCGGATGGAGCGCCATCGTCGTGTAATCGACGTATTCTTGCAGGATGAACAGGCCGCCGGGCTTTAAGTGAGTAGCGATGTTTTTAATCGCCGTTTCGGGATCCCTTAAGAAAATGAAAATCCACCGCGCATAAGCGGCGTCGAAACTAGGGTTCGGCAGACGGAAAGTGTCCAGGGGTGAACATACCGTTTCGATTCGTGAAAGTTTTCGGTTACCGGACTTCGTTTCGGCTGCGTAGCGAGTTTCGAGGAGCTGAAGGTACTTCTCCGCCAGATCGATACCGACGATCGTTCCTTTGGGTCCGATATAGTTCGCGAGCTCGAAAGTCGTGAAGCCCGGCCCGCATCCACAATCGAGCATTCTAAATTCGCGGGAAGAATGCTCGGGAATCCCGGCTCTCTTCCAAAGGCGGGTCGCCCGCGATTTCCAAAGGGAGTGTTGGAGACCCAAACGTTCGTATTCTTCCCGACTTACTCCGAGAATATAGTCGCCGGTAGATGAATTTTTAGATTCTTTCATGCTCGGCGAACGTACCGGATTACTCGGAGCGTTCGCAATTCGATTTGGGAACGTCACTTCCGAATTTCATTTCGAACAAAAGAAAACGGAGGAAAAGATTCTTTTCCTCCGTTTTAAGAAATGCTTTTTATCTGGAAAATTTCCGAACGACTCTCGGTTACTTCTTCGAAGTCGCCTGCGCAGCCTTCGAGGCAGCCGCCATGGCTTTTGCCTTATTCGAGGCTAAGTCAGCGTTCATCGGTGCGGGCGCTACGGAAGCTCCCGCCATTTTCGAATTCGCAACCGTCGTATCTACGGCACCCGGAAGGGGAGTGCTGGTTCCGACCGTCTTCATCACTTTCGGTCCGATTCCGGCTTGCTTCAGCACGGCCGTGCGAACTTCGGCGACGATTTCCGGACGATCCTTCAGGAACGTACGGGCGGCATCGCGACCCTGACCGAGGCGTTCGTCTTTATACGAGTACCAAGTTCCGGATTTTTCGATGATGTTCATGTTCGCGGCGAGATCGAGCAGATCTCCCTCTTTCGAAATGCCTTCACCGTAGAGGATGTCGAATTCGACTTCTTTAAACGGAGGCGCGAGTTTATTCTTCACGACTTTCACTCGGGTGCGGTTACCGATGACGTTATCGCCATCTTTAATCGCGGCGATCCGGCGAATATCGAGTCGCATCGAGGCGTAGAACTTCAGAGCGTTACCACCGGTGGTCGTTTCTGGGTTACCGAACATCACGCCGATCTTCATCCGGATTTGGTTAATGAAGATCACGAGCGTACGGGAGCGGTTAATCGAAGCCGTGAGTTTACGCAGGGCTTGCGACATCAGGCGGGCCTGGAGACCCATGTGGGCATCTCCCATTTCGCCTTCGATTTCTGCCCGGGGCACGAGGGCGGCGACGGAGTCGACAACCAGTAGGTCGACGGAGCCGGAGCGTACGAGCATGTCGGCGATTTCGAGGGCTTGTTCACCGGTGTCGGGCTGGGAGATCAGAAGATCGTCCGTGCGTACGCCGAGTTTACGAGCGTAGGAAACATCAAGCGCGTGCTCGGCGTCGACGAATGCGGCGACTCCGCCTTGCTTCTGGCATTCGGCGATCGCGTGAAGGGTGAGGGTGGTTTTACCGGAAGATTCCGGTCCATAAATTTCAATAATCCGTCCGCGGGCGTAGCCGCCAATACCGAGCGCGATATCGAGGCTCAAGGAGCCGGTCGGAACGACGGGAACGTCTTGCACGAGGCTTTCGTCCACTCCGAGGCGCATGATCGAGCCTTTACCGAATTGCTTTTCGATGGCTTGAACTGCGAGTTCGAGGGCTTTATTTTTTTGCGTGTTATCCGAGTTCCGGGTGATTTGGTCAGTGCTCATTTTAAGATCTTCCTTTGCATATTCCCTCTCCTGTATTTTCGTTCCGTTTAGGGTGGGTGTTTACTTTTCACTCACCAAATCTCGGGACCGCTTCGTTATCTGTCCCGGACTCACTTCTCTTTTTCAGGAAAGGATTCGTTATGAAGAGAGTGAAACAGACTTTTAGCGAAGAGCGTACCGAAAAGATGCGTAGGTTATCCGTAAGTCCGTTAAAGAATTGACGGAAAATGCTTTGGAGAAATGATGAACCTTTTCGAGGAGATTACGCATCGCGAAAGCTGAAGAGGCCCGTCCACCGGGGGGCAATCGGTCAGAGATTCCTGCTGCCTCGTTACATTCGGCGGCCCGGTTTACCGGCACGGAGTGTGGAGTCGGGACCGAGGAGGGAGGAAAGGAGGAGAACCAGTGCGGTACCCGCGAGATCGCGGCGGTGAAGTCGGAGCGCGAGGGGGGAGCGTTTTTTATCCTCCCCGAGACGCAGATCGAGTTCGAACGTCACGGCGGTAGGATCGCCCCGCCGAATCGCGGAGACGAAAACTTTTCCCACGCTCTTTCCCGTCGGGCCGAGATAACCCGTGATCGCGCCGGCAATCGACGCTTCGGGAGTTTTCTCCAGCGCACCCCGCACCATCGCTTCCGCTACATCCGCACTCACGGCGGAAACCTTTTTTAGCAGAGTATTTTTAACGCCGAGCCATTCGCTTTTCGAACTCTCGCGGTAGACGACGTGGGATCCGCAAAAAAATTCCGAGATTCCGGGGATTTCGGTGAGTCGGGCGGCGAGGAGTCCCCCCGTACAGCTTTCCGCGAGGACGAGACGTGCGCGACATTTTCCGAGGGAGAGCGCAAGCTCGTGAATGGCGGAGTCGAGTTCGGCTTTAGGGATACCTTTAGATTTCAAAATAGGTTCCTCGAATCCACGGCGGTGTAACTAATTCAAGTAACGGGCAAGGACGACGAGGACTATCAGACCCTGAATGCCCGCGATCACGTCGTCGGCCATCACGCCGAAACCCGAAATCCAGGGGTTCAAAGGCACTCCCGGTTTTCCCTTCGACCATCGATCGACCGCACTTACGGGCGGGAGCTTAACGATATCGAAGAGGCGAAAGAATAGGAACGCCGCGATCCAAAGCTTCCAGTCGTCACGCGCGATAAAGAGACTCGTAATCCCCACTCCGACCGCCTCGTCCATCACGATATTCTGGTTATCGGCCACGCCGAAGAGGTCGTGAAATTTCTTACCCGCCCACGTTCCGGCCGCAAGGAGGAGGGTCCAAACCACGAGTTTCTCGCCGACGCTGAAAGGCGCAATGAACCAGGCGAGCGGCATCGCGGCGAGCGTACCCCAGGTTCCCGGCATCTTCGGGAGGAGTCCCGATCCGAGAAACGTGCCGGTCATGATCGCCGTCCACGGTTCCCAGCCCTTCACTTTTTCCCATTCGATTTTCCGTCGATCGATTTTTATTTCCGGAACTTTTAAATCTTTGTGGGTGTTCATTCGCTTTTCTCCACGAGGGCACGCCATTTCTTTTCGAGTTCCTCCGGCAGCTCGGCCGGCCGACCTTCTCCGCTCACGATTACCGAGCGAACTTTAGCCGTCACGACTTTCGCGTCGCCCTTAAAAATAGTCTGCTGAAGTTGCATGGAACTTCGTCGGTAATCGACGAGTTTCGTTTCGACGGTAAGAACATCGCCCATGAAGGTCGGCTTTAAATACTGAATCTCGATGGACGCGATGACGGGAAAGCGGCCCCAGGCTTGAAAATTTTTAAGGGTGACTCCTTCTGCCTCAAGCATTTTCCAGCGGGCGAACTCGAGGTAACTCAGGTAGTTCGCGTGATTTACGTGACCGAAGCTATCGAGCTCATAGCCCCGAACTTCGAGTTCAGTGCGAAAAGTCTTTTCCATGTTTTTAGTCTATACCGGTAAAGTAGCTTTGCGGTGCGTAAAAAGCGGGGGTGTGTCGGGCTTCATTTTTCTTGTAACGTCTTAGATTCCCTGCGTAACTGACGGTGAGAGCGCATTATTTCATGACCACCCCATCTACCCCACTTTCGAATACGGTCAGCATGTCGCTTCGGAAACGAAACGACTTCCGCTGGGACGTTCTCGATATCTTTATTGGCGGAAAATCTTCGCTCGATTCCAGCGAGGGATTTTCGGTCACGAGTTACGAGGACGCCGATCGATTCCTCATGAGCTACGGATTTGATCTCTCGAATCCGATCGAGGCGGCCGAAGCCTTCGGCCACTTTCACGAAGCGTTGAACTTTATCCGTAAATTTTTTCTCGCACCGGAAAATCCCGAAGGTCTGAAACTCGAAATTCCGCGAAAAATTCTAGAGCTGGCGAACGTACGCGACTTATTCCTGGCGGCGTCGGCGAGCCTCCCGGGCCAGCAGCGTGATTCGCAGGGAACGTACTTAAAGAACTGGGCGTGCAGCATCCTGAAGGTCATGCACACGATCGCTCATATCGACCAAGATATTCGTGCCGGATATTTTGCGGAAATCCAAAAACAAATCCTCGATCGCTTTTACCGTCTGATTCAACGCGATGAAGCGGGTGGACTTTATTTCGGACATGGTCCCGACGACCAAGCGAAGATTCCGCTCGTCGAATTTCAGACGAAGCCAAAAAAATCTCGGGACTCGACCCTGCTAAAACTCCTCCATAAACCGGAGAACGTCGCCGAAGATATCTTCGACCGCGTCGGGATTCGATTCGTAACTCCCCGGCCAATCGACGTGCTCCGGGTGATTAAGTATTTAAAAGATCAGATGATCGTCATGCCGCCGAATATTAAGCCTTCGCGGTCGCGGAATACCTTAATTGATCTCGAAGGCTTTAAGGGTAAACTCGCGGTCGCTCTCCAAAAACTCGACGCGGGAGAGTTTTCCGAATCCGAATTTAAACTCCAGGTAGCCGATGCCGCGCAGCCACCCGTGATTAATTCTGATAATCCCCATTCGAGTGAATTCTACCGTTCAATCCAGTTCACCTGTCGTCAGCTGATTAAACTTCGAAATCCGCTCTATAATGAACTGAAAGAATTAAAGTCGGTTTCAAAAAAAGAGGGAGCTTCGGATGAGCTTCATAAAATGATCGAACGAATCGATTTAAAGCACCTCCAGAAAGAAGTGCGCTTTTTCTATCCTTACGAAATTCAAGTCGTGGACGTGAAGAATCACGAACAGAACGAGCAGGGCCGCAGTGCCCACAGCGAATATAAAAAGGCACAAGTGGCGACGGCCCTGAAACGGGTGATGGGAGTCCTCGCGGATGCGGCTCGATAGCGACATGGTTCTCATTGGAACCGGACTCGCGCCGCTCGTGGCTGCCCAGATTCTTCTGCGCCAAGGAAAGTCAGTCTTACTCTTAAATCCGGAGTTCGATTTTTTTGGGGAAAACTCCGAGTTTGCGTTCGACCCGCTTCTCCCCTGGAAAGGGCGAGATATTGCCGTCCGCATGGGTGATTCGGACGCCGACCTCGTCCTCCGTGAACTCCAACCCGAGTTTCCCGGATCGATCGAAACCTGGCCGGGGACCCGTACTGGATATCGCGATTCTCTGACGCCTTTTCTGCGCACGCGAAATCGGCTCTTCATCGGACGAAAAGAAGACGAGTCGTGGGCCGAACGCGAAGAGGTGGCACTCCACGCGATGGAGCGGGGAGCGAAAGCCGTCACCCTCGAAGGCTGGGACGCGCTGAAAGGTTTTCCCGGAATGTCGGCGAGTAAGATCGTGGATCCCGATCGGTACCGCGGGATTAGTATTCCGAAACTCGCCGATGTCGACGTGATTCGTTTCCGAAATGGTGTGCGGGAGTTTGTTCGTGAACGCTTGGGTTCCGAGGGACTCGTCGTCGGGGCGAGCCCCATCGAGTTTACTGCCGAAGGAGTTCGCTTCCGCCGCGACGGGAAGCCCGTAAATGTACGGGTAAACGACGGCGTGCTTACGTTTTGGACTCCGAAACTCACGTCTTGGATTCTATCGCTCGCCGCGAAGCACGAAGTGAAGCCGACCCTCCCGAAGGGGATTCGCCTCTGGGAAGAGTGGTCCCTCCTCTCGAAGGATCCCGTCGACCCGGCCTCGATCGGAATGATCGATGACCTCGTCGTCTATGCCGAAGGGGAAGGCGATCCGGTCGAATCCGACGGAAAGCGTCTCGGAGTTCTAAAACCCGGACCGCTCCACGCGATTTCGGCGCAGGCGGAAACTTATCGCGCCTGGGAGAATGAAGTCGTTTCGCAAAGTTCGTTCGCAAGGATTTCTGAACTCTGCGATGAATTTCTACACTGGGGGCGCTTTACGCTCCGGTCACTTAAGATACGGCAGACGTTCGAATGGGAAGGGCGCCACCCGAGTTTTATTCTTTTCCGCGAACGCTTCGAGTGTCGCGTGGTGACCGGGTCGGAAGGATTTGCCGCCGAGGTGGTCCGCACCGCTCGGAACGCGGCGACGCGGTTTCTGGAGGACGTCCGGTGAGTCGTAATTTTTATTCGACGAAATTCGATTTGGCCGTCGTTTCCGGTCCGAGGTTGCCGTTCTGGCCGACGACAGGAGTTCGCGAGCTCTCGACGATGAGTGCGAAGTTTGGTCTCGAAGTCGCCTGGATCGGCGGGACCGGGCTTCGGTCCCAGGGAATCCTTTCGACCGGAAGTTCGGGAGGAATTGTTCTAGCGGAAGATGCCCAGCGGAGAACCCACCGGGTCGAAGCACGCGCGATCGTAAAGTTTACCCTCCCCGATGAATCGCCGAGCCCATTTGAGGGTTCAAGTCATCCGTCCGTTCTCCTCGGTTCGACGGCGATGAAGCTGAAGGAGAAGAGCGCCTTTATCTGGAACGAACCCGTAGCGATCATCGGAACGGGAAATCGCGCGATTCGTTTCGGATCGGAACTCCTTGAACGCGGGTGCCCCGAAGTTCATCTCATCGAGACCTATGCGCAGTGGGAAGGAAAACGCTATTCCGGATGGGAAGTCGAGCGCCGCCGTTTCGAGATTCTCGGCGGAGAAGTTATCGAAGCCGTACCCACTAGCTTTAAAAAAATCGGATCGGGTATTGGAGAACTTCGCTTAAAAGACCGGAAGGGAATTCGAATTCTCGAAGTCTCTCGCGTCGTCAGTTTTGGTCCTTTCACGCGGGGCGAAGCGCTGAAAGAGCACCCTCCCGGCAGCCTCCTCTTCGAACTCGAACAGACCGCCTTTCCCACCCGCGAAGCGGATCCCGAAGGCTGGTTACTCGAAGAGGAACGATCGCGTATCCTCGCCGCGCGAATTATACGAGCGCTCGTTCCGGAACTAGGAAACGCGCGGGACGAACTCGAAGCGATCTTACGCCGCTCCCGGAACCGAATTAAGCGGATCGCCCGTCACTACGAAGAACCGTTCGAGTTCGCTTATTCGGGAAAATGGTTAACAACCCCGGTACTAAAAAATTTAAAGCAGTTTTCGGGGGTGCCACAGTCCCTTTATTTAAAAAAGCCGGTCGCGAGCATCGAGTGCTTCGAAACGATCGGTTGCGATCTCTGTGAGCGCGCGTGTCCGACGCAGGCGATCCGACTCGACCGACTTCGTTCCCGGAAGTCAGGGGAAGAGCCCCGATCGATACTGGACGAAGCCGCCTGCATTTCGTGCGGACTTTGTCTCCAGGCCTGCCCGAGCGCGACTCCCGTGCTGTTACAGGAACCCGAAAATCGCTCCATGGGGATGACGACCTTTTCGTGGCGGGAGCGAGAGGCGCCGCCGGAACCGGGAAACTTTGTGGTTCTTACCAACCGACGCGGAGAGAGTCTCGGAACGGGTCGAGTTCTCAGTCAGAAAAAAGTAGAGAAAACCGAAAAATTCCGGATCTTCTCCGAAGTTTTAGTCGAAGTAGAAGTACCGACCCACCTCACCTGGGAAGCGCGTGGGATTCGGAAGCCACTCGCCCACGCGTCCGCAACGGATCACGAATTTCTTTCCCAGAACTCGCGGGAATTTTTACCCGAACGGGTCGAAATCAGCTGGAACGGCGAACGGCGCTTCGTCCGGGGCGGGATCCCAATCTCCACGGCCTTTTACGAAAATGGATTCCAGCGCTCGAATGACCGCCTGCTCTGCGAAGATGGTTCGTGCTCCCTTTGCGAAGTCGAAGTCGACGGCGTGAAACAGCTCGCCTGTCAGACGATGGTTCGTCGGGGAATGGCCATTCGTTCGGTTCGGGACGAGAGTTCCTCCGATGATCTCTGCCCCTGCCTCGGCATCCAGGAAAGTTCGTTTCGGGAGCGGGTCGGACAGGGGAGCCTCCAGTCCGTCGATGCCGCCTTCGAAAGTACCGGGCTCGGGTCGGGGCGATGCCACGGACAGATTTGCGTCGGGCCGGCGAAGCGGTGCCTGGAAGACGCCGGGTTAAATCCGGAAGAAGTGAAACGGCATATCGACT
>JANXTV010000417.1 GCA_025352185.1 Oligoflexia bacterium | reverse complement strand
AGCCTGGACTCCGGTCGGTCCCGTCTTTACGAAAGAATCCATGACGGGGTTCGTGGCACGACTGAAGTCGACCGAGAATGGAACGCTATTCGACCGGATCTGGGCGGCGATTTGGGACCGCGGAGTAGAAAATTGGCAGTTCATTCCTCGGGAAGTCGACTCGAAAGACCTCTCTAAATTCGTCGAGGTGCTCTTCGCGGAGTCCGGCCCCGTATCGATCGAAAAATCAGCGACTCAAATTCAAGCCGACGCTCGAATCGCGGCACGCATGAAATTCGCGGGTACCTGGATATCGGATACGATCTGTAAGGGCGGTGGATTCAGCTGCTTGATTCTCGTGACGAAGATCCGAGTTGAGGGGGAAAGCCTCGTCATGCGTCTCTACTCGTTAGAGACCGGGTACGACACGAAAAGTAAGGCGACGTTTATGTTCGAAGTCTCCGAAAGTAGCCGGACTCTCAGTTTTACCGACGGCACGATCGAGTTCGTAAATAAGTCGAAGACCGAGTCGCTCGACTTATTCGAGTCGGGGAGTATTTCGAAACTCGTTTATAAGGACGATGATGAGTTCGGTAAGAAGTTTCGGACCGCGCTCTTCGAGCACTTGAGTGACGCGGAATCAAAACGGCGAATTAAGTTTCCCAAAAAAGACAATTAACGGAGGAGCGCGTTCGGGGCGCTCACTTAGGCACCATGAGAATGCCGGCCATCATGATGGCGGCAAGCAGGACGATGGCGACTCCGATCGGGTACAGTTTCGATTTCATAATAGTTTTCGCTCCTCCTCCCCAGATTTCACCGCGGAGCGTAAGGGCGCGCTCAACTCAGGGTGAACCCAAAGAGGGATCAGTTTGTCCTTTCCACGCACCGATCCACGTTTCGATACGACTAATGAGCAAGGCTTAGACCATCTGGAAAACGGGTAATTTTCCGCCGGCTTCATTCTATGAGAGTTGGTAAGATCAGGGTGGGCCTGAAACGAGCCCGAGGTGCAATCTGCACCTTCTCGCCGTCAAATGCAGATCACTGCTTGAATCGTTCAGAGATCTTCATCACTATTACCCATATGCAAAACCAAGCACCGTTTGGGGGTCAGAACGTTCCGGAATGGTTTATCGCGATCGGCGATAAATCGATCGGTCCGATGAGCGCATCCGAGGTTTACGAGCGAGTCATGGCCGGGGAACTCACGTGGATTTCCTACGTCTGGAAAGAGGGAATGGCCGACTGGCAGCGCCTGGCGGACGTCCCGACATTCCAGGCCGCCGTTCCCCCTCCGCCCTCCGCCAAACCGAAAGCCGGCCCACCCGCGCTTCCGGCAAAACAGATTCAACCGAAAGTTTGGTTCCTCTACTTTAACGAATCACAATACGGTCCCTACGCCGAAGACGAGGTCCTCGGGATGGCGGGGATGGGTAAGATTAATTCCGAGACGTTCGCCTGGAAAGACGGCATGAGCGACTGGGAAAAGATTTCGACCCTCGGTAATTTCTCCGCTTCGTTCTCCGGTTCTATGTCCGCGGGACCCGCCTCTGCCGCCGCCGAGAAGCGCCTTTACTCCCGGAAACCCGTACTCGCGAAAATCATGATCGCGGAAGGGGATAAGCTCATCATCGGCATGGCTCGCGACATCTCGATCGGCGGAATGCAGGTCCTCTCGGAGTTTGTTCCCTCGAAGGTCGGCTCGCGTTTAAAGCTAAACGTGTCGCCGCCGGAACCAACGAACTCCATTTTCCAACCCTTCGTCGCCGAAGGGCTCGTCGTTCGCATTCACGACGACCGCCGCGGATTTAGTTTCCGATTCGACGAACTCTCTCCGAGCGCGCGTCAGATTATCGAACGCATCCTCCAGGGATAGCGCGATGGCGGGAGATCAGAATCACCTCGGAGTGAAGCAACCCATCGGGTATCCCGGCGTTCCCGCCCACTGGGAAACGGAGACGGAGACGGTCTTGGGTGCGGACGGAAAAACGAAGCTATTCGCTTTTTCGCACCGAAAAAAGGCGCCGGCCGAAATTAAACGCGTCCTTATCCTTTCCCATGGATTCGGTGAACACGGGGGAAGGTATTTCCACTTTCCTTATTTTCTCGATGCCGCGGTCGACGCGATTTACATCCACGACCACCGGGGACACGGACGTAGCGAAGGCATGCGGGGCGACGCTCCGAGTTTCGATACGCTGGTCGACGATCTGAAAACCGTGATCCAGCACGTCGAGCAGAAATACTTTAAAATTAATCCGCACGCGGAACTTCATTTTCTCGGACACTCGCTGGGCGGACACATCGGACTGCGCCTCGGATTCCTCCACGCGAATCTCCCGCTTAAAACCTTCCAAATTTCGTCCCCGTACCTAGCGCTTTACCAGGAGCCGCCGCTTGCGCTCCGTCTGGCCGCAAAGGTCCTTTCAAAAACTTGGGGATCACTCTCGCTCACCGCCGACGTCGAGCCGAGTGTCGTGAGTCGTGACGAGCGAGTCATCGAAAACTACGGCGAAGACCGATTGAATCACTCGCGGATGACCCCGCGCTTTTATACGTCGATGACTGCGGCACAGGTGGATACGCGTCGCCGCACCACGGGACTTTATTATCCTCTCGCGCTCCACGTTCCGCTCGCAGATCGACTCGTCGATTCGGCGACTACGTTAAAATTTTACGGCGCGCTGGAGAATCCCGGAAAGCAGCTCTTCGAATATCCCGATTTTCGTCACGAACCGATGAACGATATCGGAAAAGAAAAATTTTTCGAGAATATGAAAACCGTTATTTTGAAGTGAAGGGTCGAAATGAGTAAAGCCGATTTTAGTACGTCCATCGACATTGCGACCGAGACGGAACGCCTCCGAACCCTCATTCGTGAGCGCAGCTACCGTGAGGGAGACTTCACCCTCGCGTCGGGAAAAAAAAGTAAGTTCTACATCGACATGAAGGCAACGACCCTCGCTCCCGAAGGTGCATTCCTCATCGGGCGCCTGGCCTGCGCACTCATTCGCCTAAAGTTCCCGAACGGAGTGGACGCGGTCGGGGGACTTACGATGGGTGCGGATCCGATCGCGACGTCGGTAAGTCTCGCGGCGTACGCCCAGGGAGAGAACTGGCCCGCTTTCATCGTCCGTAAAGAGGCGAAGGGCCACGGTACCGGTCGTTACGTCGAAGGACGTGAAAACTTAAAACCTGGCGCGAAAGTGATCGTACTGGAAGACGTCGTCACGACCGGGGGTTCGAGTCTTAAAGCCATCGAGCGCCTCCGCGCGGAAGGATATGAACCGGTCGCAGTCCTGACGGTCGTCGACCGGGAGGAGGGCGGCGCGGCTTGTTTTTCCGGCGCCGGAGTACCGCTTTATAGCCTGCTGACGATATCCGATCTGCGTTCGTCAGGGAGTTAAGGGGCACGCGAGCGGTACTAGAGAACCGTATCGCGGCGAAAAAACGTGTCGTCGCGGGCGGGATAGTCGACCGTAAAATGAAGCCCGCGGCTTTCTTTTCGAAGTTGCGCGGAAATGACGATGAGGTCGGCGACGTCGATTAGATTACGGAGCTCGATCAGGTCCCGCGTGAGGAGGTGGCTCCAGTAGTAATCGTTAATCTCTTCCTTCAGGATTTCGAGTCGACGGCGGGCGCGGCCGAGTCGATGGTTCGAGCGTACGATCCCGACGTAATTCCACATGATCGATCGAATTTCGTACCAGGTGGCGGCGATGTCGATTTGCTCCTCGAGTTCGACCGCCTGGCCGATGGACCATTCAGGCAGCGGGGCGGGAAGCGCCGCTTCCGCATTGGGCGAGGACGCGAAGTCTCGCCAGAGCTTTTCAATCGAGGGCACGCCGTCGACGAATACGCGGTGGGCGAAAACGACGGCTTCGAGAAGCGAATTCGAAGCGAGGCGATTCGCGCCGTGGAGACCCGTGCAGGAAACTTCTCCGAGTGCGTAGAGCCCGGGGATGGTGGTTTTTCCTTGTTCATCGACGAGGACGCCGCCGCAAGTATAGTGCGCGGCCGGTACGACGGGGATCGACTCTTTCGTGATGTCGATGCCGAATTTCAGGCAGGTTTCGTAGATATTCGGAAAGTGCGTGCGCAATTTTTCCGCCGGAATCGAAGAGCAGTCGAGTAGGACGTGTTTATCGCCCGTGCGTTTCATTTCCATGTCGATTCCGCGCGCGACAATATCGCGAGGGGCGAGGGATCCCAGTTCGTGGATGGAGTCCATGAACGCT
>JANXTV010000374.1 GCA_025352185.1 Oligoflexia bacterium | reverse complement strand
AGTTTCGCTTCCGGATTAAAGTAAACGCGTCCTTCACGGGTGAAGTCTTTCATGTACGCGACGCGGGATTTTTTTCCCGTCGAGTCCGTGAACGTCGGGTGGCGATACGTGATTCCCGTATCCGTAATCCCGAGCCGTGCGCTCGATCCGTTTACTTTTTCACCGCCCAGTGCGGTCTCCGCTTTCTTTACGAACTCGGGAGCGTGAATCACGGAAAGACCACTAAACCCGTCGTTTGAGGAATCGGCGGCGGTGCTCTTCAGCGCGAAACCCAGGCTAGCGGCCGAGACCGCACGGATTTCTTTCAAACTTTGGAAATCATAATGAGAAGGGCTGAAATAGGTTTCGTTAGCGAACTGCGCGGTCTTTAAGGCACCGAGCATATCGCGCTGATAAGGGATCCAAAATTTCAGGTAACCGATTTCGGGAGTTTCCGCCGTCGGGATGGCGCCCAACGTCTTCAGGTTGGCCTTCGTTTCGGCGAGTGCCGCCGCGAGTCGGGCATCGCCACCGGAGGCGCGAAGTTTCGCGAAGGCGTCGGGAGCGAGCACGCTTTCGATTTCAAGGTAGTAGTGTTCGGACGAATTCATCACGTGGAGGGTCGAGTCCATCGGACCCTGGATGAATTTTTCCTGACCGGCCGGAATCGATCCGGGAGGAATTTCCGGCCCGAGGGGCAGCCTCGAAATTCCCGTTACCGGGGCGGCATTCTGGCCGCCGGAACATCCCGCGAGAAATGCGAGCATCGCGAGGAGGAGGAGGAGGGAAGTAACTTTCTGAACCTGGGCGCCGTGCGTTGGCTTCATCATGCAGCGGGGTTTAGCATGAAGCGGACCGGAGAGTCACGCAGGGGGCCATTCGCCAAATCGATCATAAATGATTATAGAAAATTATTTCGATAAAAATGACTCGTTACCTTATATTATACGGTGCGTTATGTACCCGACGTTTTTAGTTCGGTGACAAAACGCCTGGTGCGCTTTAACGGAACTTAAAACTTTCGCCGCGAATCAAAACGTAGGAAATCTTCAGATCATCGCAAATGTCGTTATTTACAGGGAATCTTCACGTTCTATTTTGCGATCGGCGCCGAGTGCTTAAGGAATAACTATATTTTCTCGGGCAATTCGCTTCTGATACCCTCTTCTCCGGCCCTTTAAGTCCCACTTTATTTCAGGAAGAAATTTTATGAAAAAGAACGTGCTAATCATCGATGACGATCACGATTTTGTTTACCTCATGGAGCGGTGTCTCCGGAAATCTGAAGAAGTCGGAAGGGTCGACCACTGTGCGAATGGCCAGGAAGCCATGCACTACTTTAACCAGATTCAGACGGGTAACCACCCATCAAATTCAGAATGGCCGGCCATCACGTTGCTCGATATTAATATGCCGGTCATGAACGGATTCGAGTTTTTAAACGAGTTTGAACAGCTGGTCACTCAGCCCGGATCAGCTCCATTCACGAATAAAATTTATATGATTTCGTCTTCGAACTCGAAAACCGATACGCAGCGGGCAGAAGCATCTTCCTACATCGAGAAATATATCCAGAAGCCAATTCAGTGCCAGGCGCTCCTGGATCAAGTCGGTCTTAGCTCGAAATAAAGTTCATGTTTAAAGCGCTCTTTGAGAACTCACCATCCCCGACCGTACTCACCAGTCCCGGGGGAGAAATTAAACTCTTAAATCGTGAGGCGGAACGCTTCTTTCGGTTTAGTGCCGAAGAAGTGCTCGGAAAGTCGATTCGGGTCCTCCTCGACGAATCCGACTTTAAAACGACCGGGAAAGTGCGCGGCATTCTCCGTGACGGGAGTACCACTTCCGTAGAAATCAAACGGAAACCCGTTACGACCGAGGACGGCTCAAATTACGTCATCTATACGGTAATCGACTCCCAAGTTGCAGAAGCGGTAGCCCTAAGTGAAAAACGATTTCGCTTTTTAAACTCGCTCACTGAAGCGACTCGTGAGCTATACGAGCCAAGCGCCATTATTAAGACTACCGTCGATCTCGTCGGGAAGTTCATGGGCGCCTCACGCTGCGTGTACGGCGAGGTGGCTTCGGATAGCGACCACTTTTCGGTAGAATATGACTATACGGATGATTGCCCCAGCAGTATTTCGAAAGGACGGCTCTCCGACTTCGGTGAGCCCGTGGCCTCCCAACTTCCCCAGGGTCGAACCCTGGTCATTTCAAATATTCGCGATGTTACGTTGTCAGACCTTATCGTAGAACGCTTTGCCGCCATGAAGCTGGTCGCGTTCGTAGCGGTCCCCCTCATGAAAGCGGGAAAACTTCGTGCGATGATAGCCGTTCACCAAACGAGCCCACGTAAATGGACTCCCTACGAAGTGGCCCTCCTCGAAGAAGTCGTAGAACGGTGTTGGGCGACCATCGAACGAAAGCGAACGGAAGAAAAGCTGGCGCAGCGAAATACCGAACTCGAACAATTTGC
>JANXTV010000347.1 GCA_025352185.1 Oligoflexia bacterium | reverse complement strand
ACCGGCGGCCGATATTGTCGCGGTTCTCCAGGGGCCCCTCGGTATTGCCCTCGAGGCCGGATTCTTCCCGAGCATTTCGGTGAGTGGCTTCACCTTTAAACGATTTGGATTAAACGGAAAATGGACGTTCACGGACGTCATTCTCCGCGGAAATATTCCTTTCGACGCTGCCCTGCGAGTGGGGTTCGGCGCGAATAAGTTTACCTATAACCAGACGGTGAGTGGCGTGAGCGACACCGTAACTTTTAAATCGAATTCCTTCCGGGCGGAGCTGGCCTTCAGCCGAAACTTCCTCGTTTTCGAACCCTACATCGGGCTGGGATTCCTCAGTAGCTCGAACACGCTTTCGAATACCGCTTCGGCCCCGCTCTATAATTTTACCGCGGCCGACACCTACAGCGCCTCAAAAGGAAGTTTCCTATTCACGCTCGGCACCGAAGTAAAACTACTCTTCCTCACGCTCACTCCGGAACTCGATATCGCATACGGGGAGACCACCGTGGCCGCGAAACTCGGATTTAAAATCTAGGACGGCCGAAGGCGTGGCGGCAAAAAAATTTCCCGAGAATTTACCTCCGGGATGGCGACGGAGGCTTGGACCCGAGTCCGAAAAGCCGTATTTTAAGGCGCTCGCGAAGTTTTTAGTGGAGGAACGGAAAAACGGCGCGGTAATATTTCCCGCGTCCGAGAATATTTTGCGGGCTATCCAGACGGTGGATCTCCCTGAAGTAAAGGTCGTCATCCTCGGTCAGGATCCGTACCATGCCGCCGGCCAGGCCATCGGACTCTCTTTCGCGGTACCGAATGCTCATTTCCCTAAACCTCCGAGTCTCCAAAATATCTTTAAAGAGATTCGAGCGGATCTTGGAGTGGCTTTACCCGAGGGGTTATCCGATTTATCCGGGTGGGCTTCCCAGGGAGTGCTTCTTCTTAACTCGATACTCACCGTGCGCGAGGCGGAAGCCTTCTCCCACCGAGATAGCGGCTGGGAAACTTTTACGGACGAAATCATCCGCGCTTTAAATGAGCGAGATTCACCGATTATTTTCCTCCTGTGGGGAGCGGCGGCGCAGAATAAGAAAAAACTCCTCACGAATCCGAAGCATTTCCTCCTTGAATCTCCGCATCCCTCGCCGCTCAGCGCCTACCGGGGTTTTCTCGGGAACCGGCATTTCTCGAAGGCTAACGCGCTCCTACGTAAAATGGGCCGGTCGGAAATTAAGTGGGAGCGGGTTTCGATTTAAAGGAGAAACGCAAACGTTCCACCGATGGCGAAAAGCGTGAGTGAAACAAAATAGGTAACGAGCGAAATCTTCCGTGCGCGCATGCAAGTAGCCGCTAGTTTCGGATCGAGGGGACACGGCGCATTCCGGGCGTTCCACTGCAGAACGCCCGAAACGGCGAGGAGAAAACCTGCGCCGCCGAATACGATTCCTTTATGTTCGCTCACGGTAATCAGAAATGGAAAGTTTCCTACGATCCCGGCGAGTGTCGCCCCGGCTCCGAGGGAAACGAAGAGTGCGGGCAGCGCGCAGCAGAGGAGCGTTCCGCTCGAAGTAAAGAGGGATAGAAAAGTCGTAAACTTTTCGTAACGAGGGGGGAGCGGGGTGGACTCGGTAGGGTTCATTTTTTACGTCCGTGGAGCGAAAAAAAGTTGATACGGTTTAGAGATTTTTACGATCGATTTTAAGCACGGTAAATCCCGCCGCTTCGAGTGCCTTCGTGATTTCGGTGTCCGGGAGTGTCGCGCCGGTTCGGGTTCCGATCATGACGTGTTTTTCCTTGAGGCTGACTTTTACATTTTCTACTGCCGGCATAGCGTTAAATGTTTTCTCTATACCCTGCGCGCAGAATCCGCACACGAGACCCTTTACAGCCACGTCGATCTTTTCGGCGGCGAACGCCGAAGAAGTGGAGAGGGCGATGAGGGCGGCAAAGATGATTTTATTCATAAGTTTCCTTTCGAAAGAGGCTTTAGTTTCGGAACTCATTAGTGGTGGACCATGAAGTTAAACTTAAAATCGTTAGAAAAACTGCGACCGACTTCGAACAAAAAGTTTTTATAGAAAACGCGGACCAGGGGCGTGATTTCGACGTCCCCGCCCGCTTCCACCGTCTTCGAAGCTTCGAGGATCAGCCACGACTGGATTTCCCCGTACTCCGCCAAATACGGCGCGATCCCCGCTCGGGCGGAGTAGTAGTGGAGGGGACCGGCGTCCGAAAACTGAGTCGTTCTCGCGAGGAGGGCGGTGTAGTATTTTCGACTTTCCCAATCGAGATCGAGGTCGAATAGGGCGGTGCCCGAACGAGTTCCGGCGCGGACACTTTCGCTCCCGTAGGCCGCACTCGCGTAAATGTTGGCTTGGGAGTCGACTTCGTTCCAACGCTTTAAGAGAAAATTAAACCCGCCGAGATCGAGTTTACTCTCTCGGTTCGGGAGTGAAAGTTCGAGGTGCCGCGCGCCCCCCGCGGCGTAAGGGCGAAACGAGTAATAGATCTGTCCCTCGCGCATCGTCTGCTCCGAGAAGAATTGGACGGCGGTCGCGCCTTGGTACGCGACGGGGTGGGCGAACGCTAGGACGGGGATGGATCCGGCGGCGAGTGTAAGTCCCACGAGGAGAAGTCCGCAGTCAGTTTTAAGGGATCGAAATTCATTCATCATCGTAGGACCTAACGGAGGGAGGTGCCGGAATGTGACACCCCCGGCGGAAACTCGCATCCCGAGGTGCTGTTTAAACGATTTTAGGCCCCGGGGGGAGAAAAAGGAGGGCCGGGTCACACTTTTACCCGGGTCTTCGTTACGATAGGTGGAGACATGAAGAGCCATCCGGGACCTATCCCTTTAGACCGACTTCCCGTGGATTCGCGCGACCTCGCGTGGATGTCGGACTATCGAAAGGACGTTCCCGAGGCTTTCGGGAAAATTTACGGCGCTTATTCAGGGCATGTTTACGGGTATCTCCGGAAACGACTGAAAAATGCCGGCGATATCGATGAGCTCTTCCAAAAGGTTTGGATGAAGTTTCACGACTCTCGGGAAAACTGGTCTCCAGATTATCCGCTCCTCCAGTGGATCTTCGTGATTTCGCGGAGTGTATTGATCGACTTTTTCAGAAGCGAAGGTATTCGAACGGAACCGCTCGTTTCGGCCGAATCGGAGTTCGGAAAAGACGTGTTTCGTAAGGCAGTCGCTCCCCCATCGGGGGAGGCTCTCGAAAAGGAAGCGAATGAAGAGATGGAAACGATCCGAACACGCCTAGCCCACGAAGGATTAACGAAAGAACAGGTCGCGGTCGTTCAGCTCCGAGTCTTCGAAGAAGCGGAATATGATGAGATCGCTAAAAAAATCGGAAAGACTTCGGTATCGGTTCGTAAGATTTTTAGTCGGGCGATGGAAAAACTAAAGTCCCCGAAACTGCGAGGTATAGAACGATGAAAAACGAATGGAACACCTTTCAATCGGATCATGAAAAAGCGCCGGATCACCTGCGCGAGGCGCTCCTGATAAAGGTCACCTCGGAGTTACGGCCCTCGGCTCCCCGCGTGCTGGCAAAACTCGGGATTCTTCACGTCTTCGCTTCGATGGCCACCCTTTCGGTTTGTCCGCAGTTCGGCTTTCGCCTCGCGGGTGAGGGAATGGGCGCGATGCACTGGTTTATGAATCTCGGAACTTGGGGATGCCCGATTGCGTGCGGCTCACTCTTCGTCGGCACGAGCTTACTTCTCGCCGCGATCATTCTTTCGCGTCCCGAGTGGCGAACGATCCGGGCGAATCCGGTGCTTACCCTCAGCGCGGTTATTCTACCGTCCCTCGGATTCTTTAAGGTTATGGACGGCGAGTTCTTCCTCGAGTTTTCGATTGCTTGGATTCTCGGAGCGGTGATTTCGGGTTGGTTGCTCGTCGCGGGTGTCTGGCGTTTGAAAGCCGGTCGCCTTACGGCCACTGCGTAATCGCCAGAAAAGGAAGGGCGCCAAAGTCCCGGAGGACCCCAGCGCCCATACCTGGTTCGGAGCGAGCTCATGTTGCTGCCCTGACCGGATTCTCATTTTCGGCCTAATCGGCGCACCCGAGTCGAATCTGATCATTTAAGATCTTCTCGACTTTCGCGCGGTCCTCGTCCGTTCCGATTTTGCAGTCGTTCGCGATTTTAATCGCGACGTTTCCGCACTCGTCACGGGAGTCTTGGTTTTTCCCCGACCATCCGGCGTAGATGGGTTCGACTTCGACGATATCGAGGAGCTTAACCTCGACACTGCCGGCTCCGCAGAGGAGCGCACCGGTAAAGGTGCCCGGTAGCGTGCCGGAAATCACGAGGGGAAGTTCGCACTCCACCCGCGCCGAGTGGAGCGCCTGACGAAAGGTGGTCGAGTAGCCTTTGAAATACCCCTGGGCGAGATCGAGGTCTTCTCCCGATCCCGGCTTCGGAGGACGAATCGCTTTTACGACCGCCAGGATTGCTTTCTCAAACGCCGGTTGCCCATCACATCCCTGGGTACCGATCGTCGAGCGTTTAATACTCTCGACCATTCGGGTCCCATTCTTAGTGCCGAGCTCCAGCCCCTGGACGTAACGATCCGTCGAGGGCGCTTTCTGTTCGGTCGGCGGGGGTGGCGGCGTATCATCGTGGGGTGGTTTTTTCCCCATCGCTTTCGCGTCGCCGCACCCTAGGTTTAATCCCATCGCGAGGACTAGCAGCAGTGCTTTTAGTTCTGGATAGTTTTTCATTTCGGTTCGCCCCTTAGTTTAAGTAGGCGTCGATAGGCGAAGCTGCCCGGTTCAGGTGATCGCGAATCGGCACGTCCGAAGGAACGTAACAGTCGAGTCGTACGTTATTATCGAAAATATCCGAGAAGTAACCTTCGGTGTACGATTGGCAGCCTGGGAATTCGTAGGCCGCGGTATAGACGTAATCCGATTTACAACCCATGACGAGCGCGCTCCCGCAGAACGGAAGTGGCGGCTGGGAAATAAAGCCCGGATCGAGTAGACCACCGACCGCGAGCGAAGCCGCGCAGTAGGCTTGGGCCGAAATATGCCCGATCTCCGCTCCCGCATTAAAGCAGGCGACTCCGCACTTTTCGTAGGCGTTATCAATCGATGCGTACATCGCATCCATGTACCCTAAATAAAAACAGGCGGAGAATTCTCCGCCCTGGGTGGGTCTCGCGAGTGGCATTTCGGTAATGATCTGCGCGAGTCGATCGACGTTGTTACAAGTCTGACCGAGGCGGGCCCAGATCATCTGGGTCATTCGTTTCGCATTTCGATCCCCGATCTGGCGTCCCATGTTTCCGGCACTTCCCTGGGCGAAGCAACGGGAACGGGTGAAATTCGGAGAAGCCGAGGCCTCGCTACTACAGTAGGCCGTGATGGCGATGGTGAGTGCAAATAGAGACAGGACGAGTGATGACTTGCGTTTCATTTCGATTTCCCCCCGGATAGAAACGATTCGAAGCGTACATGCTTCTTACCGACTTCACTGTGCGAAGACGGTGCCAGAATTTCGACGCAGGAAGTCGTCCCGGGAAGTTGATCATTCGGCTCAACCGAAAAATGCTCGGTTTTCCCCGAGGATTCACCACTTTATAAAAATGCTGCATTTCGCCATGTTTTTCACATCACCGAGTATTCTGGACCGCGAGGGTCCCCGGTGCAAAAAGGCGAATCGAATGGATTAGAGTCGTTTCGCGCCGGTCGCAATGCCCTCGCCTAGGCGAATCAGACATTCCGTTCCGTCGCGCGAGCGCGCGAGGAGGTCGGGGTCGAGCGTGAATTTTCCGGGTTCGCCGATCACGATCACCGTCGAACCGCCGAAGAGGAAGTATCCTTTTTCTTCCCCGCGTTCGAAGCGCGTGCGACCGCCGTAACTCTGCACGATCTTTCCTACGCAGATCGCGCCGACTTCGACGTAGGCCAGGGCTCCGAAATTTTCAGTTTCGAGTACGGTAACGACTCTCTCGTTTTTAAAGAGGAGATCTCCGCGCACGGCCAGGGCGACTGGGTTTACGGAGTGGAGCGGCCCCTCGATGCGGGCTTCACTCACGATTCTACCGGAGTCTGGAAAATGGAACCGGTGAT
>JANXTV010000336.1 GCA_025352185.1 Oligoflexia bacterium | reverse complement strand
GGGCACGACGTCGAAGCAATGGTCGTGACCGAGATTTTCCGAAGCAACGAAGCGGATTATTCGGGGCCGCTCGCAGGATCGGGAGTGAACAGCGTCTGGATGAACTGGGATCAATACTTTCTCATTCGCCTGGCGAAGGATCCCGCCTTCAAGCCGAATCGATTCCTCTGTCAACGGGGTCGATGGGACGCCTTCATCTACCTAGAAGCCGCAAAGTAAGCACGATTAACCCAACTCGGTTAAAAGCCGCGATACCGAGTTAGTTCAGAAGAGTGCACCCGAGAGTCGGGCTCTGATAGACGGCCTTCGCGCGATCGAGCTCGGTGAAGGTTGCCGTTACTTGCTTTTTCTTCCGGTTAATCGAGGAGAACGGAAGGATCGGGAGCGACTGCTTTAAGTCATCCTTGCACTCGCCCAGGGTTCGCTCGAGTACAAAAATACAGGAGCAAAGTTCTTTTGCGTAAAGGGAGCGCATGAGTTTCGGGACCTTTAGGTATTCCGTTAGCTTCGTCTTCCCTTTATCTTTTTTTGGAATTTCGACTTCCGGGGCCGGCGTCGCTTTCCCATCCCGATCTCCCGCCCCGCGGATTACGATCCCTTTTTCCTTTTCGAGGTAGGCACGGAGTTCGTAAAAAAGCTTTTGTCGATAAGGATTAAATGGATCCCCTTTATCGGTCGCAAGCCGGACGATGACGAGATTCTCGCTCGGGCTCGCGATCACGAGCTGGCCCTGATGTCCGATCATTAGAATGGAGTCGAGGGGAAGGTTTGGGTATTCGGAGGCAAGTTTACGACCGTGAATGGGTAGATTTGTCGTCGTCTGCACCGAATAGGCTCGCGTCGGGGAAGTTCCGGGTAAGGCATTTTTTTCTACTCCGGGCGCGACCTCGTTCAGCAGTTTTAGGTACCACGCCGGAATAATCGTCTCGCCTTTATATTTACCGCCGTCGGCGATGAGTTGGCCGATCCGGGCGTATTCCACGGGGGTCAGGTAGATATATGAGGAACCCACGAATGTACCCGCGGAGTCTTGCTCGAAGGTCGCTTCCTTCATATCGAGTCGATCGAAGAACGCCGTCCACGGATATCCATCGTATGACTTCACATCGGTGGCACTCTTTTTTAGGACTTCCATGATGAGATTTGCGTCGCCACTGGAATAATAAAAATGATCGCCGGGCCTTACATCGCTCCGCTGCGGAAGCATGGCCGTATAGTTTGCAAACCCGACCGAGGGTCCGTCGAGGTAAAGCATCCGGGTCGCGTCCGAATCTACCGGGATCCCCGAGTATTCTTCTTTGAATCGAATTCCCGTCGACATATGGAATGCATCGAGCACGGTCGCGTCGCCCCGGTATTTCGGAATCCATTTTTCGAGGCGGTCCGCGGTGCCAAATTTTCCGGCGTCGATCGCCCGGGCGGCGATTAAGGCGGCGATCGATTTTCCCATCGACCAGGAGAGGTGCTTTTTATTCGCATCGTAGCCGCGCGCGTAGCGATCGTAGACTAATTTGCCGTCCTTAAAAACGAGGAAGGCATCGGTGTGGATTCCGTCGAGAGCACCAAAGAGAAGCGCTTCCATATTCGCGAGCCGATTCATCGTGTTCGCCGGCACCCGTTTTTCTAGCGGCCCGTGGGTTACGTCTTTTACGTCGGTCACCCGAGGGGCGGATTGGCAGGCCAGGAGACCGAAGGTGAGAAAAATTCCGGAGCCGAAGAGTAGCGAATTTTTCCGAAGACCTTTTTCCATGCGATTTTCTCCCACCTTCTTAGATTAAGCGGGGAACTTCGGGGTGACCAACGATAAACTCTACCGATCGATCCCGGGAGAAGTGAGCGTTTAAGTTTTGGCGGCCGTCTCGAATACGAGGGCTCGCCATTCGCCCCGTTCGAAGATTTCCGGCCGCACGCCGCCCAGGAGACCCGAATAACGACTGATGACGTCCGGAAGGTCCGTCGAAATCAGACCGGATAGGACGACTTTACCGGGGTGCTCGAGCTTCGAGGTGAGCAGCGGCGCGAACTCGAGGAGTACGGGCCGCAGGATGTTTGCGATCACGACCGGATATTTTTTCCCGGGCGTGCCGAGCTCTTCGATCGTCTTCGTAAAACGGACCGTTCCGAGGAGCTGATTTAACGATGCATTTTCGTTCGCATTATCGATCGCCAGTGGATCAATCTCGACCCCATCGACTTCGGCCCCCAGGACGGCCGCCGCAATGGATAGAATTCCCGAGCCACTCCCGAAATCCAGTACGCAGATTTTCTTCCCTTCGGTATTACGAAGGGCGAAGGCGACGGCCTGGAGGCAGAGCTGAGTCGTTTCGTGGGTACCCGTACCGAATCCGGCGCCGGGGTTAATCCGAATGATTTTCGATTCTCGACTCGAGGGATTCTCTCGCCACGGTGGGAGAACCTCCCAGTTCGGGGGCACGGAAATTCCCTGAAAGGATGCTTTCCAAGCCGCGTCCCAGTCTTCCGCTTTTTGCTCTTCGACCGGACCGCAAACGAGATCGGTCGCTCCGAGTACGAATGACCGGGTTCGTTCCGCCGCGGATCTGGTCCCGAAATAAATGACGACCGATTCAGAATTCTGGGATTGGATCCAGTCCCGCTCTCGCGGCGCTTCGCCCGAGTCCACCATCCACGATTCGGTTTCCAGTCCCGCCTCGAATGCTTCTTCGGAGAGCAGCGTTCCTTCGTGAATACCTACCAAGCCTTCGTTCTCGGGAAAAAGTTCTCCGCCGTTTCCGTAGGTTTCCCAGAGGAATGCGAAGAAATCTTCCCGCTCGAAATTTCTAGCCTGCGGAAACTCCGCATCACGCCAGACGATTTCGCGCGGTACTTCAATCGTGAACGTAAAACTCGAAGCGTTCATGAAAAGAAACGATCCTTAAGTCTTACTTTTAGTTCCAGGAAAGAATCCCCGAATTTTTTTAAAGATCCCGGTTTGGGCTTCAACTGGGAGGGTTGGAGCGGTCTCCACCCCCTGTGTCCCCGTTACCGCCGGCTGATTCTCCACCGCCACTCCCGCCGCTACCTTCCGGAGCCGCGGTTTTCAGGGTAATTCCCCCACCGCTTCCCGCCGGAGCCGCCGGGGCGCCTTCACCTTTAAATCCTTTTTGGAATCGGCCGCGACGTCCGCCGCGACCTTTCGGTCCACGACCGGCTTCTCCGCGCCCGCCCCCGGCGGCCGGTTGGCCACCTTTACCCCATTTACCACCACCCGCCGGACGCTGGCCCGGACGTGCGACGTTCCCGTTAATCGGTACGCCCGCGGCGAGCGCGGCATCCTGAGCTGCCTGCGCACGTTGGTAAGCGAGTCGATCTTCTTCGTTCATTCCGTCTTCCGCACCGGGAGTTCCCATGGGAATTCCTTCGGAATGTCCGGCGCCGTCTTCCCGAGGGCGAATGCCCACGGAAATCCGATTTTCATTATTCTCGGTATCGGGATTCGGTTGGCCCTCTTCCCCTTCGGCGGAAGCTCCGCCGATACGGATCGAAATCCGAGGACGATTCGAACCCGCGGCGCTGCCGCCGCTCCGGTCTCCACCTTCACGGCCGCCTTCGCGACCTCCATCTCGTCCGCCCCGGTCGTTCCGACTCGAACTTCGTTTTTGGTCTCGGTCTCCGCCTTCACGGCCGCCTTCGCGACCTCCGTCTCGTCCGCCGCTCTTTCCGCGATTTCGGTCGCGGCCACGGCGACTCCGGCGTGGATCAGAAGTCTGGGCGAGTTCCCGCGCCCGCTCAAGCAGAGACTCTTCCGAACGACCGGCGGTCGTACGTTTATCTCCGATCAGCTCGAACTGTTCGAGATGATGATCGGCGACGGCTTGGAGATAGACTTGTTTCTTAAAACGACGCTCGAGCTGATCGAGAGAATCGCGTTCGTCGATGGCGAGGGTATCGATGACGTCAGGGTGCGCTTGCACGAGAATTTTCGGACTGTCTCGGTCCGCGCCTTCGCGTTCGATATCCCGAAGGATCTCGTAAGCGACGGTGAGTTTCGACTTGATGTAACCTTTACCTTCGCAGTTCGGACACGAATCGCAGAGGGCGCGCACCATGGTGTCACGAGTCCGCTTCCGGGTCATCTCCACGAGTCCGAGTTCCGAAATCTTCAGAATCTGCGGACGTGAGCGGTCTTTCTTCAGTTCTTCCTCAAGCGCACGGTAAACACGAAGTTTATTCTCCTCGCGCTCCATATCGATCAGATCGAGAATGATAATCCCGCCGCAGTTCCGGATCCGGAGCTGGTAGGCGATTTCTTTCACGGCCTCGAGGTTCGTTTTTAAAATCGTGTCTTCGAGATTTTTCTTCCCTACGTACCGTCCCGTGTTCACGTCGATGGCGACGAGCGCTTCCGCCTGGTCGACGACAAGGTACCCGCCGGACTTCAGCCAAACCTTACGCTCGAGAGCCCGCGCGAGTTCGGAGGAAATTCCGTACGCATCGAAAATCGGAACATCACCCGCGTAGAGTTCAGCTTTCGACTGAACGCCGGGCATGAAATTCCGCAGGAAACGTTGGACATCATTATAGTGATACCGAGAATCGACGACGATCTTATCGATGTCTTCGTTCACCCAGTCGCGGATCGCGCGAAGGACGGGATTTAAATCTTCGTAAACAAGCGCGGGAGCGCTGACTTCGTTCGCCTTAGATTTAATTTCGTTCCAGAGCGCAGAGAGATAATCAATATCCTGCTTAATGCGTGCTTCGGCCTTCGCTTTTCCGCTCGAAGTCGCGGTCCGCACGATAAAGCCGAGGCCCTTCGGACGATTCCGGTCGACATACTCACGGAGGCGACGGCGTTCCTCGTCCTTTTCAATTCGGCGGGAAACGCCGACGTGATCGATCGTCGGCATACACACGAGGTGTCGGCCGGGTAAAGAAATATGGCAAGTCAGTCGCGCACCTTTCGTGGCGATCGGATCTTTCGCGATTTGTACGATCACTTCCTGGCCTTCTTTTAAGAGGTCCTGGATGTTCACGTTCATGCGCGACGGCTTCATGGACTGCTTCGAGCGAATCTTACGATCGCGGGAGCGCGGTTCCTTAAACTCCGGTCGACCTTTTTTTCCGTCGGCGGGAGCGCCGCCGATTCGAATCGGGTTCGGACCGGCCGATCCTTCCGGACGGTTCGACTCGATTCCATCGGTACCCGCCTGGTTTGCTTCGACGCGAACTTCACCGAGGCTCGCGCGGTCGCTATCATCTTCTGTTTCCTCGGAAACCTGGGCGTAATAAGGCTCCGGGTAAGCTTCGTCGTCCGAGCTCTCGACCTTTCCGGCACCCACCGAAATCACCGCTCCCGCCGTCGCGATCACCGGAGTTCCGTCTTCATTAAATTTCAGTTCAATCTTTTTTACTTCGCGCTTCACGCCCTCGATCGGGGCTCCGTCTTTATCCCGGCGACGATTTCGCCCTCCGCGACGTCCACGGCGGCGGCGGCGTCCGCCTTCGCCTTTAGCGCCTTCTCCGGCCGCTCCACCTTCTGACGAACTTTCTCCGCCCTCGGCGCCCCCTTCGGAAGATCCACCCTCGCCGTCGTCAAAACCATCGTCGTTTCCGCCTTCGGAAGCGTCGTCATTCGCGTGCGCCTTCGGTGAAACGGTACCCGCCGGATTTTCGTCGTCGCCCTCGGCGCCCATTCCGACGGGTTCGCCGTCTTCGTCTTCTTCGTCTTCGTCATCGGCCAGCATCTCAGCCATTTGATCTTCGGCTTCTTCTTCACTCAGAAGTTCCGGATGTTGGCCCAGCGCCTCTTCGGCACTCGCTTCGATTTCGTCTTCGTCTTCTTCGGAGAACTCGTCGGCGAGACCGCCACTTTCGTGTTCTTCGTGATCATCGGAATGAGCGTGCTCGGACCCTTCGGTGCCCGCTTCCGCTGAAGCTGCCGCGATGGCGGCCGCTCCCGCGCCCAGCGCGATAATGGTCCCGGCGCCCGACGGAGTTCCATCTGGATTCAGTCCTTCCTCGCCGGCTTCTTCCTTACCTTCTTCTTCTTCCCAGATTTCGGAATGAACAAATACGTCATCAACGTAAAGGAAGGCGGCTTTTTCTAAACCGATATCCACGAATGCAGCCTGCATTCCGGGGAGCACGCGGGTCACGCGACCCTTATAGATATTTCCGACGATCCCTTTTCCTTGGGCGCGTTCGATTAAGATTTCCTGGATCTCGCCATTTTCCATGAGCGCGATACGCGTCTCGGGTAGCGATGCATTTACAATAAGTTCGGTTGACATGATTCCTCCGCAGGGTCTGCGTGCTTAGCGAAACCCCGGAACGGAGAGCGAAAGAGTTTTTAAGTCGGGATCAGGTCGGAGCGGAGAACGCTAGGAAACGCACGCACTCAGTACGCCCCGAAATCGGCGAAAGCCGGAAATCGGTAAACGTTTTGAAGGCGGGTTTTTCGGGGTGACCGATTTTCATTTCCAGTGGGTTTCTCTTTTATCGGAAGAAAGTTTCTCGAGGAGTCTCGACCTCTTCCGGTCGCTTCAGCTCTGCGTCTTCTTGTCTCTTGGTTTTCACTCAGGGTTTCCGCTTCATCGAGGCGTTGCCGCGCTCATCTGGGGGAATCGAGGAGAACCGTTCGATCTGCAGTCCGGTGCTTCAGTTTAAAAATTTTTACTCTATTTAATAACGGGTAACTCTATAACCGACCGGCCTCTTCTGAATTTCCTTTTTAATTTTTCCCTAAGGCCGGGACTCGTTAAAATTTAACCTTTTCATTCAATTCGTCGCGAGGCGCAGCCCCGCGATATTCTTTAATGATACCACAGGGCTAACGAATCCAACTGGACACTTCAATATAAAAGTGAGAATCCGAAAAAACCATTGACTGAGCGCTTCCACGTACCCGCCTTTGAAGAATTGAGCATCCCGCGGGGAGACCCTAGAGCTATGAAATCCTTACGAGAAGAGATCGAAGCCGAAATCGCCTCTGCACCGGGCCGAACCGTCGCTCCCGAAAGGGCAAATTCTACCGGGTTTATTGAAATAAGGCGCAGGGCATCGGACGGGACTTTAACCGGTGCCGAACTCGCCCCGATGATGGATCACACCCTCTTAAAAGCTGAAGCGACCCTCCCAGAATTCATTAAAATCTGCGACGAAGCCCGGGCCCACTCCTTCGCATCTGTTTGCGTTAATTCCGCACGAATCGCGGACGTAACGCGACTGCTCGGAACGGGCGCAAAATCGCTTCCCATTGCGGTCGTCGGTTTCCCCCTCGGGATGGCGGAATCGTCCGTAAAGGCCTACGAAACAAAACGCGCGATAGAGCTCGGCGCTCGCGAGATCGATATGGTGATTTCGATCGGAAAGCTGAAAGATGCGGATTATGATGCGGTCTACGCCGATATCGAAGCGGTTGTTCGTTCCGCGGGTAAGTTCCCCGTTAAGGTGATTCTCGAAACCTGTCTCCTGAGTCAGGCCGAAAAAATCGCGGGATGCGTGATCGCGAAACGAGCCGGCGCGGCATTTGTTAAAACGTCGACCGGATTCAGTACGGCAGGGGCAACGGTTGCGGATATTCGCCTCATGCGCGAAATGGTCGGACCGAACATCGGCGTGAAAGCTTCGGGCGGGATTCGTTCGCGGGCCGATGCCCTAAAGATGATTGCGGCCGGTGCAAATCGACTCGGGACATCGGCAAGCGTCGCGATCGTGACCGACGCGGATGCGGGAAAAGGGAATTACTAAAATGGGAATCGTAAATAAAAAGTTTGATCGGGTTATCCTCGTGGTCCTTGACGGAGTGGGAGCGGGTGAACTTCCCGATGCAAAAGCCTACCGGGATACGGGATCCAACACGCTCGGAAATCTCGCGCGCGATTTCACGAAGAAAACCGGAAAATCTCTCTCGCTCCCTAATCTCGAAAAACTCGGGATCGGAAATATTACGTCGATCGCCGGCGTGCCCGCCTGTCAGTCCGGCGCCGGAATGGGCGGCTACGGAAAAGCCCAGGAGAAGTCGCTCGGAAAAGATACGACCTCAGGTCACTGGGAAATGGCGGGGCTCATCGTCGACCGCGCATTCCAGACGTTCCCGAACGGATTCTCTAAGGAAATCGTCGACCGCTGGGTAAAGGAATGCGGGCTTCCAGGAGTGCTCGGTAATAAAGCCGCTTCCGGTACCGAAATTATTGACGAGCTTGGCGCCGAACACGTGAAAACCGGCAAACCGATTCTTTATACGAGCGCCGATTCGGTCTGGCAGATCGCCGCCCACGAAGAAGCGTTCGGTCTGGAGCGCCTCTATAAAATTTCGAAGGTCGCTCGTGAGATTTGCGATGAGCTCGGAATCAGTCGCGTGATCGCCCGTCCTTTCGTCGGCGATCCGACGAAAGGAATTCCGTTTAAGCGGACTTATAACCGGAAAGATCTCGCGCAGACTCCGTTTGGGCGCACGATCCTCGATCTTCTCGTCGAGGCGGGCGTGGCGACGCTCGGGATCGGAAAAATTTCTTCGATTTACGCCGGCGTCGGCATTAAGAAAAATATCGATACCGCCGGGAATACGGACGGGATTCGCGTCCTTCTCGAACAAATGGACGAAACGAAAAAAGG
>JANXTV010000415.1 GCA_025352185.1 Oligoflexia bacterium | reverse complement strand
GGAGTCGCATGAATCCGGGCCTTTCTTTCCATGAATGGGTTTGCGCGAAATCCATGCGCACGTTCCGGGGAGTTGCCTTAGCGTAACAAACGAAATCCCCGTGTCCACACCGCGAGGCGTTACGCACCCTGACTTGTCATCGTAGGCTCCCTCTCCTTAGATAGAGCCATGAAATTTCGTGCCCTGCTTTTCGTCGCCCTGGTCGCTCTCCCCTCCGTTTCCTCGAATGCGGCACACGTACCGCTAGGTCCGCTCGTTAAAAAGGTCGTCCTCCCGAATCGAACCGTCGACGTTCTGATTGAATCCCCACCCGAAGAAGGTCCGCACCCTCTCCTCGTAATTGCCCCCGGCCGAACGGACGGTCATCTCCACGGAATTTATCCCGTGGTCGCGGAAGCAGCCCGAAAGCTTGGATTCGTCACCCTACGTTTCAACTGGGGATACCGTAACCCGAGCGTTCCATCGGAAAAGGGAAAGACGCCCACTCCGAATTCATCCGGGCCGACCGCAGATTTAAAACAGGAAGCCGAAGACCTCTCAACCGTACTGACCAGTTTCACCCGCGGACGCGTGAATAAAACGCTCGAAATCGATGCGAATAAAGTCGTTCTCCTCGTCGACGGCCTCGCCGCCCGAGTCGCGATGATGCCCGACGCGGAAGTACTGAAGTCGAACGTAAACGCGTTACTCCTCTTAAATCCCGAGTGCCCCGCGGATTCCGGCTTCACTCAACTCTATTCGGCGCTCGCTACGATAAAAAAACCGGTCCACTTAATATTTCCTCGGCCCGGAAACGGATGCGACCCCGCCGCCGTCTACGATCTCGCAAAATCGGCCGATCCGTCGTTCAGTCTCTACTCCTTTCCCGGAAATGCCGTTCTGGGCGATGAAAAATCGCCGGCCACTTCCGCGTCGATAGCCACCTTAACCGAGGCCCTCGGGCGATTAGGGTGGTCGAGAAAGAAAACTCCGTGATTCTACTTTAACCAGCCGAACTCAGCCCGCTAGGACGTTCGTTTCGCGAAGCCGGCGGACGCAGTCGAACCACTGGGAAGAGAGCCACGGAGAATATTCCCGACTCGCCCGAAGTTTCTCTAAGAGCGGGAACGTTCCGGCCGGGAAACCCCTCTCCCAAACTCCGGAAGCGTTTCGATCGAGGGTTCGGGGCGCATCGATCGTCGACTCCCTTTCCGAGCGAACGTCGCCGGTGGGAAATTTCCACGCCAGAGCGAGAACTGCGTCACTCACGGATTCGATCGGAATTTTTCGGCTTCGAAGTTCCGCCCAGCGAAGAATAAAATGGAGCCCCCGGAGGGTATCGTAAAAGTAAAATCTCGGAAAAGTCGGCAGTCGCCAGTCGTCTTCGTCGAGTCGCTCTTCCGGATGAGAACCGCGTAGTAGATTTCGAGCGAGGAGATTTTCGGCCCCCCGATCGATAAAAATTTCTTCGCCCGGCGTGAGTTTTCCCCGTGGAAAAAAGAGCAGTGCCTCGAGCGGGGCGATCGTTCCGACGATGGAGCCGGCAGGATTCGGTTCGAAATAGACGCTATCGTCGCAGTTTAAGCCGCCATCCGGAAGCTGATAACGCAGGAAAAAGTCTCGTGCCCACGGCAACTTCGCATCCACGTCGAGTCCCCGCGCACGGAGAATCTGATACATGTTCCCGAGCGAGCAATGGCAGGGCCCGTGTTCACTCGCATTCTTCCCGGGCGGAAAATCCGCCGGAAAAAAAATGGGCAGGTATTTATCGGCCATGCTCTCGAGCATCGCGTTCGCAACGACGGTGGGAATTCGGTCGACGAGTCCCATCTCGTAGAGCACCGACATTTGCCACCAGGCAGATCCCCACTTCGGCCAGTACGGATTCAGGGATATACGCTCTAAAGCATCGGAACTACCCAGATAGCGGATACTCTCCGAAATTTCGGGTTCGAATGATTCGAGGGACGGCCCGGAATGGTGTTTCGAAAAATTTCCTAAAGCGCTTAAAATGTCTGCTCGGGTCGTCACTTTCTTAGCGTAGCACACACCCCGGGGTTCGCGAATCGGTCCGAAACACCGAACTATACAGAATCCCCCACCCTCGATCATAATGGGGAAATGAAATTCCTCGTGGCTATCGGCATTGGAATATCCCTGCTCTCGACCGGATCCGCCCGCGCCCGCCAGGAACTAAAGCGCGACCCGGCGGAGATCTATTTTCCGAAGAATTATAAAAACGGAGAGAAATGGCCGCTAGTTGTTCTCCTCCATGCTTATAAAGTTTCCGGCGGATTCCAAAAATTCTACTTCGGGCTTTCACATCGATTAAAGAAGGATGGTTTTATTTTATTCGTGCCCGGTACCGTACGGGATTCGCAAGGCCACCGCTTCTGGAATGCGATGGATTATTGCTGTAACAGCGAACGGCTCCCCGTGGATGACATCACCTACTTAAAAGCCGAAATCGAACGCGTGATGAAAGAAAACCCCGTCGACCCTGACCGCGTTTATCTTCTGGGCCATTCGAACGGGGCAATGATGGCGCACCGAATGGCGTGCGATCACGCGGACCTTTTCGCCGGGATTGCGAGCCTAGCGGGGTCCGGCATGCGGGAACTTTCCCAATGTAAACCAAGTTCACCCGTTTCGATTCTCGAGATTCATGCGCGAAACGATAAGATCGTACTCTACGACGGCATGACGGAAGCATCACTGAAGAGTCGATTGAAAACGAAACCGCTTTATCCATACGCACCACCGGAGGAGCTCGTTCGATATCCCTCCGCCGGGGTACTCGTACGAGACTGGGCTACGAAAAATGGATGCGATCTCTCCGTGGTCGAAAACGACGGACCGAAAAACTATGCGCTGTCTGCCCTCGGGCGGGAAACGACAAAGGAATTTTGGAAGACGGGATGTCGAAAAGGAACCGAAGTGGGACTCTGGACGCTTAAGCGGGGCGGGCACGTGCCGCGATTTAACGGGGCCTTTAGTCGCGATGTGCTTGACTTTCTACTCGCTCAGAAAAAAGTGCGGAATTAACTCCGCACGATTTCGCCGGAGAGATATATAGTATTTTTTCGCAGGACTGTAAGCCGGGTTTTGTCTTTGCCGAAGCAGAGGCGATCATTCCTCTAGACGTACGATTGCTCGCACATTCAAGCGACCTTACCCGGTGGCGTGTTGATCGAGCCGATCTAGCCACCCTATTTGGTCTTGCTCCAGGTAGGGTTTGCCATGCCACGGACATCACTGCCCGTGCGGTGAGCTCTTACCTCACCGTTTCGCCCTTACCGTTCACGGAGATTACTCTCACGCGAATGGCGGTCTATTTTCTGTTGCACTTTCCGTAACGGAATCGTCGCCAATCCCGTCCCTGGTCGTTAACCAGTACCTTGCTTATGGAGCCCGGACTTTCCTCCCGAAGCGTCGTCTCTCGAACATTGTTCGGACCAGAATCTTCTTGCGAAGAAACCCATCCGCTTCCCTTCCGAGGCGTTTCACTTCCGGCGATCGCCCGTCCTGCGAAAAAACTATATCCGACTTACGTCGAAACTTTTTCAAAGAGTCAGTAGAATTTCTGAATCGGGGTATTGAGAACCCGGGTCCGTACCTTCCACTCGCGGCACCACTTTTCGATCGTCTGGAGGAAAAAGATCTCGCTTTCACGGTGACCGATTTCCATCACTCCGACGCCGGAAAGTGCTGCTTCACGGGCATCGTGATACCCCGCTTCACCCGTAATGAAAAGATCGCATCCAAGTAAACCAGCCGCTCGTAGGAACGAGCTGCCTTTTCCGGGGGTAAACCCTATGCGTTTCACTCGCTTAGGGAGAGGTTCCGTGATGAGAAACCCCTCGCTTTTAAAGGCACGGCGAACTCGTTTCGCGATCTCCGCAAACGGGACGGCCTTCGGTAAGTCCCCGTACACTCCGTAACCCAGTCCGGACACGAGGCCGAACCGGGAAGGCTCTTGATCCACCCGGTAAAGATCGTAGGCGATCTCTTCATAGGGATGGGAGGAGCGCAGGGCTTGAAGCACCTGCCTTTTTAGGCCCCTCGGGAAGATCGTTTCGATCCGCACTTCGTCTACCTTTTCGAGCCGGCCGGATTTTCCGATAAACGGTTTCGTTCCCACGCCGCCACGAAAAGTCCCATCTCCCGGACTGGCGAAAGAGCAAGAATCATAGCGCCCGATTTTTCCCGCGCCAACCGCGAAAAGCGCGTCGCGAACTTTTTCGACGTGGGTTCGCGGGACGAAGACGACGAGCTTCGTAAAGGGGGATTCATCCCCCCCGAAGAGGCGGCCGACCGGAGTGATTCCGAGTGCCTGAGCCACCGCCTCCGGCACTTCGAGCGCGCACTGATCAAAATTCGTATGGGTCGCTATTACCGAAATTCCCGCGCGGGCCGCTTCGTAAATGAGTTTCGAAGGCCCAGTGGAAATAACGTTCGCGGCGCCCTTTGAGCGCGGAAATATGCAGGGATGATGATTAATGATGAGCGAGTAACCGAGGCGCTTTGCGGTTTCGAGTGCCTCTTCCGTGAGATCAACTGAAAGGACGGCGCCGGTCACGATCCCGCGCGCATTCCCCACGAGCAGTCCGACGTTATCCCACTTCTCGGCCGTACCGGGCGGTGTCCTCTTTTCTATTTCGTAGAGAATCGAAGCAAGACTGGGATTTTTAGATGCAGCGCGTTTTTTTAGGGCCATCCCCTTTAGTTTAGAGTTGCGTCTAGTGCGGCGCAAATGGTGATTTTCATGCGTTAACGCCCCGATATCTTAGGCACTAAAAAATAGGACACTGCGGTGTCTCGAAAAGATGTGCGTAAAGCGCTCCCCCCGTGGTGAACTCTTCTACCAGAGACAAGTTTCGCTTCCTGTCTCGCTCCCGGAAGAGTGGTGATCTAAACAATCTCGCCGCTCTTCCGGGCCTCCGTTTCTCTCTCTCTTTCTCGAATATTTACAGAGGGTTACGGCGCCAGATTTCGGACGCTCGCGCCATCGCCTTTCTTCCGCTACACTTCTAAGTGGGAGCATTTATGAAACCAATTTTGAAATTAATCGTCGCGGTATCGGCCCTCTTCGCTCTCGGCGCGAGTGCCGCGCTATTCGATACCCTCGAAAGTGTCGACACCCTTACGAAGGTCGC
>JANXTV010000149.1 GCA_025352185.1 Oligoflexia bacterium | reverse complement strand
GATCTGGCTCGTCCCGAACATGTACGGGAAGATGGCCGGCGACTGGTTCGGTTCGCTCGCCGAAACCCATCATCCGCCCCAGATGATCTACCTCGGCACCGCCGGAAGTTTGACCGCCGAGTTCAAGGTCGGCTCTCTGATCACTCCGAAGGAATGGCGCAAAGAAGACGGAAGCCTCCAGCGCCTCAATTGGTTGACCGTAAAAGCAAACGATCGATACCAAGGTCGCTACCAATCCGTACCGAGTTTCCTCGTCGAAACCTCAAAGTGGCTAAAGGACCAAAAGGAAAAGGGTGTCCAACTCACCGAAGTCGAGCTGAGCCATTTCTTTTCCGTCTTCTCGGGCGAGCATTCGACGTCGACGAGTGCCGCTCTCGTGGTGAGTGATGTTCTGGATGGACATTCCGCGAGCGACATCACGAATTGGACCTATCAGGACGGGAAACGACTCGTACCAGTCTTTCGCGAATATCTGGAGCGGCACTTGAAAGTCGATCTAAGTACGCTTCAAATCAAATCGGTAGTTTCGACGCCGCTCGTTCCCTGAGCGCAAAAACTAATATTTTCCGGGCTGGGCTCGGGCTGGGAGTGATTCCAGAGCCAGAAATCGGTCCGTTTCGTATACACTTTGGTGGAACCTAGCGGGTTACTCGGGCCCTCCTGCCCCTCGCGCTCCGGGAGCGACTGCGTCGCGTGAGCTGCGCGCCTCCTGCGCTCGCTTCTCGAACCGTTACCGAATTTTTAAGGCGCCTTCGCGCGCTCTCGCGGTTCGAACTTTTGTTCGACGTCAGTGGCGTTAGTAAAATGATATTTTTTGGAAAAAGAGAGTGGTGGAGCAATTCGTACGAGGTACGAACCAGGCTAAGCATTTTGATAAAGTTGGGTAATTTACCAATCTCATGTCTTGAAATGCGAAAGCATATGAGCGCGAAGCGCCTCGTCGGGCGTGAATCCTTAGGGTTATTGTGCAGAAAGGCCCGGCGTTGCGCGTGCTGTCCGACTCAAAGGCGCGAAAAAGAAAGGCCCGGACCCATCGTCGGAGCCTTCCGAAATACTTTGGATAGAAACCCGATCTAATCGCGGTTAAATAGGGTTAATGTTTTGAATCGATGGAGCCCGATTGAAGGGATTTCTGAAAAACTTTAATGAACTGAATCTGCCCATCAAAAGATAAGGCCTTGAAGTACTTGCAACGATCGGAAAGTACGAAACTGTTATCTTCCGCCGCGGCCACTGCAGAAGGCATCCCTACCTGGTCTATTTTCGTGAATTTCTCCAACGCGGCGTTAACTGCACTAACGAGTTCTGCATTTGGGACGCCATGTTCTCGTTCGGCGATTTCACGTTCTACGCCGCCCAGATCAGTCCATAACGATTTGAGCGTTCTTAGCATCAACGCATGCGCAAACAGGGATCGCGTCTTTTCATTATCGTTGGCTGTTTTTACGTCTATTTTGCGGAAGTCGCCGGTTTTGCACTCAAAACACTTATCGTTTTCAAGTTCCGCGATCCTTTTCTGAAGGCTGAGCTTACGCGTGCGTAATTCGGGAAGTCTAGATGACGTCTCTTCTACACCGGAAGGTCGCGTTGAAGGTTGCGCGAAGGCGACTCCAGCGGTCTGAATCGCGAGGATTATAATGAATAGATGCTTTCTCATGTCCTCAGTTTAAATCATCGCGATAGAATACAGAATCAATTCTGCTGGTGTCGGGAATGCGTAACATCAGGAGGCTTAGCGACAACTTTTTGACTAATGGTTTTCGACCCTCGCTCGAATCAGTGCGATTTTGAACCCAGTGCGGTGACTACGACGGTGACTACGCGTGGTCACCGTCGTAGTCACCGTGAAATAGCGGAAGGCCACGGTAACTCCCCGAATTAGAAGCTGTCGCCTCCCGCTCGAGTAGCCTGGAAAACATCGCTCTATTCGTGACCACCCCCACGCCACGATGTTTTGTGGGGGTGGTCACGAATAGAGCGATGGGGAAATTGGCGAGGTGGGAGGCCGACGGCTTTCAGAGGATTGATGGATTGAACAGGATTTGGAATTGGATCGGGTGCAGCCGGCGAGGGGGACTGCAATAAGAGGGGGGGATTGGGAGCGATTCCAGAGCCAGAGATGATCGAGTGGGTCTGAGCCGTGGGGGAATTTGTTTTAGTGAACCCCCTGACCTCAGCAGAGTGCCGGTCAGGAGTTCGTTTCGTATACAATTTGGTGGACCCTAGCGGGTTACTCGGGGCTCCTGCCCCTCGCCCTCCGGGCGCGACTTCGTCGCGTGAGCTGCGCGCTTCCTGCGCTCGCTTCTCGAACCGTTACCGAATTTTTAGGGCGCATTCGCGCGCTCTCGCGGTTCGAACTTTTGTTCAAAGTCTGTGGCGTTAGTAAAATGATATTTTTGGAAAAAAAGAGTGGTGGATCAATTCGTACAGGGTACGAACCAGCCTATGCCCCTCAATAGGATAGGGTTTCTTGAAAAATCAAAGTCTTGAAATGCACTCAAAGACTCAGAGTTGACATAATACAGTGTCGTATGTAATACTATGTATTAGTTACGCGTAGAGTCTTTCGCGAAACTCCAATCTTCACTGAAAAACTCAACGCGGTCGGGGACGATAACCTGCTTCGGTCCATCGAGGATGCGATCCTAGACAATCCTGAAGCGGGAGCGACGGTCGCCGGAACAGGCGGGATTCGCAAGCTGAGGGCCGCCGATCCGTCGCGAGGAAAAGGAAAACGCGGTGGGTTGCGGGTACTTTATCTAGACCTTCCCGATCGGGAGCGTTGTTACCTGCTGTATCTTTACGGGAAAAACGAGGCGGAAGATTTAACGGCCGGCGAGAAGAAGATTTTTAGGGAAATAGTGGGTCAAATCAAAGGAGAGTCGCGATGAAAAAACCACGAATGGCCGAAGGGCTTTTAAAAGGACTAAAGCAAGCCGCTCAAATGGAGCGTGGTGAGATCAAGGGCCGCGAGCGTGTCCGCACTCTTTCTCGGCCGGCGCCGAAGTGGTCTAAGCATGAAATTAAGCAGCTTCGGACTGAGGTTTTTAATATGAGCCAGCCGGTCTTTGCTTCGCTCCTAAACGTGAAGGCTGCGACGGTACGGGCTTGGGAGCAAGGTCAGCGAATTCCCGATGGGGCGGCGGCGCGACTGCTCGAAATCCTTTCGGCGGATTCTAGCCTCGCCGAGAGACTTGCTTCGTAATCTTTCGCTCAAATGGGCGCGTTTTCCGCAACCGCGCGCAAAAGCGAAATTTTAAAAACTGAAACGGGCCCACCATAAATTAGGCGACCCGGTTCGATTCTACATAGTTTTACAATCGGGGACCGTTTGAGTGATTAGGGGAAGATGGCCTAGTAGTTTGGCAGGACGTTTTTATGAATTCTACATCCAATTAAGTGGATACGTAAACATGAGGTTGGGTCCCCGCCGGTCTTGGTCGCCTCCATAGTAACCCGAACAAGTCCCCTCAAGGTCTGAAACTTCACCAATTCCAACCCTAAAGAGTATCTCCGTGAGTCACCGGGGACGCACATCACACCGCCTTGCCGCCCGAGCTTAACGGTAGGTAACTTGATTCGTTCAATTATGAATACGTGTTGCCTCAATAGGATCTGACACCGAAGAAAGGGTAGGAAAGTTCAAGCCGCAAGCTTGAGTTCTTCGCTCTGGTCTTCGCTTCGGATGATGGCCATCACGAGCTTTAGTTTTTCT
>JANXTV010000137.1 GCA_025352185.1 Oligoflexia bacterium | reverse complement strand
CACCCCGGGTCCAGCTCTGCGGGCGTTACTCGTGCTTACCCAGGCGAAAGAATATCAGTCCGCCGATCGACTGTCTCTGGAGTTATTAAAAAATGACCCGATTAACCCTGAGATTCAGCGACGGAGGATTAAGATCCTCATGGGCCTTGGAAAACCAGGTGAGGCGATTCCCCTAGCCGAGAAGGTGCTGAAAAGTTCGTTTGGTCGAAATGAGTTCTGGGTCGCCGAGTCTTTAGCAAAGGCGTACCTTGCGGCTGGGCGTAAACCGGACGCAGTAGTGGTTCTGGATCGATACCTCGGGAGAACGGATCTAGCTTGGAATACTATGCAGGGCACGAAGAGGTCCCTCGAAACTCTGCGTAAGACGGCCACCGAGTAGGTTTCAAAATCGTCAAAAAGTGAACGACCCGAATGAGTAGGATCGCGGCCTGCATTTCATTGTTAAGTCTTCGGTAAGTCGATAAAATTTTAGGGAGTGAGGATGCTTCCTATGAATCGTAAAGACCGGAAAATTTCTTTGGGCACACGTTCCGCGTTTGTTCTTTTCGCGCTCTTTCTCACAAATTCTGCCCACTCAGAAATTTGCCGTCCACTTTTACAGGAAATCGATCTCTCCACACTTTCGGAAGGATGGAAGGAAGCCGCCCGGTCGGGGAAGTGGCAGTCCCGGGTTAGTGTTTATGCGAATGAGCCCGACTTTAAGAGTTTCTACGAAAATGTAACCGGCGTGCTTAAGTCGCTGAAGCCAGGTGAAAAAGTTTCCATTCCCTACTCGGTGAATGATCTCTATTCGTTAACCGCTGAAGTCACCGTTTCGAAAAATGGAGTCTGGAAGATTCTTTTCGACATTACGGCGATTCAGGAAGGTTCTGAGCTCGCAGTGATGGACTTGAAAAAAATGGAAGTGGCGCTCGTCGACCGCCTTTTCGCGGGTGTAGATGGAAAAATGCTCTCGGAACTTAAGCTCGAGTGGCGCACCCACGGAAGAACGGGCGACTTAGCGGCGAATCTCGCGGACTTAGAAAAAAGTATTTTTAATCCGCTAAAGGTTAAGTGCGGCGGACGTGACTATCTCCAAATTGCGATCATTGCTCCTTTTGCGGGGTTTGGGTCCTACTATATCACTTACATGATGTACGGGCAGAGTGTTCCCCCTTGGGATAAGACGACGAAAACCGCCGTGGCCGCTACGACGACTCTGGGTGCCGGCATGGGTTACCTCATGTTCTGTAAGCGCGGTACGAACGGCAGCAAAGATTTTCTCTTTAAACGGCTACCCGGCGTCCTTTAAAAAAATGCGCCTTGGAGTTTCGACCTTTACGGTATTTCACTCTAATGGGGTTTCTTCGGAGCTAGGATTTAAGGGCGTCTTCGATCGCATTCGTGATCGTCGTGTCTTCCGGGGTAACGTCGGGATTAAACCGGCCGACGACTTCCCCCTTGCGGTTAATGAGGAATTTTTCGAAATTCCATAGAATGTCCGTCCGGGTCGTCCGCGTAATGCCGTAACCCTTCAGTTTCTCCTCGAAAGCGGATCCTTGGGGAGAAGTTGCCGTCGGTAAGGTGGTCGTAAGAAAATTAAAAAGGGGGTGCTGACCTTCGCCCTTCACCACGACCTTTTCAAACATCGGAAATTTTACTCCGAAATTTGCGCGGCAAAACTCTTGGATTTCTGCGTTCGTTCCCGGCTCCTGGGCACCAAACTCATTTGCAGGAAATCCGAGAACTTCGAAACCCTGATCGTGATAGCGCTCATGGATTTTTTCGAGGGCGTCGTATTGGGGAGTGAGTCCGCACTTCGAGGCGACGTTTACGACGAGAAGTACTTTCCCTTCGTAGTCTGCAAGCTTTACCGCGGATCCATTGATCTGTTTCGCTGAAAATCCGTACACGTTTTTAGTCATGAGTATCTCCGGGTCTATTTAAAGTTTCCTGAGGAATACACTGACGCTTCAGCGAATACTAGATTCCGACCCCTTTTAACGCAAGTTACGTGAAAGTAGGGGGTGGTATGTTTCGCCGCGCGAGGGAAAGTTGACTTAAATTCTGCGGTTAAGACGTGCTCCCCCGGGGCTCGATTAGGTACGTTGCTTAACAAGTTTGTTTGCTTCCAGTTTTTCGAGGATTGTCCCGAGATCTTTCACCCTCGTAGCGCCCGGAATTTCTGGGAATATTTCCTGCTTTGCGGCAAATCCACCAATGATGACTTCGGGAGGTGAAGGGAGTTTTGCCTCTCGAATCACGTGGAGTATTTGCTGAACGCCATGGGCTTGTTCGGTGAGCGAGACGGAAATGCCAAGGAAGAGCGGATTATACTCTCTGAGGAGCGCCGGAATTTCCTCGGGCGGAAGTCCGGGGTAGATCGCTTTCGTCGAGATCCCTTTACTGTTTAGCCACAGTGCCGAAATCCTCACTCCGAGTGTATGGTAATTTCCGGGTGCGCCGATGATGATCATTTTAATCGTTTCAGTCCCGACGGAAGTTTTTTTCACGGCGAGAATTGACTCCACCAGGCTGAGGATTCGTTCGCAAAAAAGTGTGTAGCGGTGTTCTTCGGCTACCGTCGCTTCACCGAGTTCCCACTGTTTACCGATATGGCGAAGGAGCTGAGTGACGAACCCCATGAGGATATCAATGGGTCGAACACCGGCCGCAGTCGCCCGCTCGACGAGGTGGACGGCTTCCTCTTGAGAAGCCTCGTTTTTCCCGGCGGAAAGGAGTTCCTTCTGAATCTCGAACAGTTCTTGGGAACGAGCCCGTTCTTCTTCCGTAAGATCGATTCCCTTTTTCGCGCAAGGACGGCAGATGCCGTGGGATAGATCGAAATTTTCGAACGGCGCCTTTTCTCCAAGAAACTCTTGGCAGTAGGCGCACCACCGAATGGTCATAGGCTTTACCCTCATTTGCTTATCGACCCGAATCGTCGACCGCTTAAAGGGATTAACGGGCACAGGAGCTTAATTTCATTCGGAATTTCGATGATGACTCTTCAGGAAAAATTGCCATCTCAGGTGGAACGTCAACGGTCAGTATCGCAGATCGCGAGGCGGGGACGGTAGCCACTTCCGAACCGGGCGACGTAAATTACACTAGGGACGGTACGACTTGCAGACTGAATTGTCATACTCATCGGATCAGAACTCTCGCTTCGCTTCGGACCGAGGTAATCGTCACCCAAAAAAAAGCCCGCCTCCCGAAGGAGGCAGGCTTTTCTATTTGGTTGGGGTACTAGGATTCGAACCTAGGAATGCAGGAATCAAAATCCTGTGTCTTACCACTTGACGATACCCCACCAGTCGACTGCGTGAGTTTTAAGGAATAGCAAAACTTCCGGTAGGTCGCAACGACGAGCCTTAAAGTCCAAGAACTTAGCCCCAGATTTCGACTAGCGACCGCGGTCTGCGCGAATCTTCTGACGCACTCCGAATAAATAACGCAACGCAAAAACAGTGCGAATTCCTTCTGATTTCAGTAGTCTATCCCTAGGAGCTCCAAACTCATGGCCCGTGCTACTAAAACCCCAGCGACCTGGGATTCCATCTTCTTTTCTTCGCCCGAACAGAAAGTCCTTCGGTACTTACTGAGTTCTCGCGAAACGACTTACACGCTTCGCGTACTCGTTTCGAAACTGAAAGGCGTGCGCGGCCTCGGCGGGATTCAAGGGCTCGAAAAAATTCTAACTGAACTTGAGGAAGCGAACCTTGTTCACTTCATTGATAATCGTCGCGCGATTCGTGTTTCCGATGAGCATGCGGGAAACCAAGTGATGCGACGGCTTTGGGGGCTCTGTGAGCTCGAGAGCCTTTACGTTCAGCTCC
>JANXTV010000396.1 GCA_025352185.1 Oligoflexia bacterium | reverse complement strand
GTTTTTCGCGGTCGTTTCCATCAGGCAGGAAACCGACTGCCAGAGTTCGTTTTGTTCCAGCTGGCGCATGACCTTCGTGAAATTACGCTGTTGCATCATCGTTACCAGTGAGCTGAGCGCGCCGCCGAGATTCGAGCCGAGTCCCTCGCCGCTACTCGAAAAGGCGGCCCCGACTTTAATGGCTCCACTCACTAACGCGAGCGCGGTATCGGGCTGGCCCATGAGGCATTCGTCCAGGGACGGTAGGACGCTGAAAATTTGTTTCGCCATTTTCGTCCCGTAGGACGCGGCGGTCGTCGAGCGTTGGTAAAGCGATTTTATGGCGGTCGATGCGCCCGCGTCGTCACTCCTCGGATCGAACTCCTGGCCCATAGTCGACTTACTCGCCGCCTCGGCCGCGGTTAACGTTTTTCGAAAGAGCAGTTTCGAGATTTCTCCGTAGTTTCCCTGCCGGCTCGTAGCGTAGGTCCGAAGCGCGCTCAGTTCTTCGCCGAGTTTCGAGGCGTCGTAGGTGTCACCGTTCGCCATTTCGAGTTCTTTTTCGGCAGACTGAAAATTCTCGACGATTCCGGCGATTGTACTTTCTTTACCCTTACACGCCGGGTTGTCTTTCAGTCGTCCGAGAATTCCGGTGAGCGACTGGGTATTTTCTAGGGCCGCTCGTGTCCAGTTTCCCCGCGAAGGACAGTCGCCGCCGAATCGGTAAGCGTCTCCCGGTCCAGAGGCTTCGCCGCCCGCGACACCTCGGCCGGCGGGAATTTCATCGGGGGTTAATGCGAGATATACGGCCACTCCGGATATTACGACGGCAGCCCTGGCCGCGGCGGAGACTTTACAGAGTTTTTTTACGAACGGACTCATCTTCATTTCGATACCCCGGTTCACTTCCTAGGTATCTTTCGGCAAGAATGAGTCTTTTCTTAATTTGGGGGACGCAAAGTGAGGGGGATTTAAATGGCCCCTCGCCAATTACCTGGCGGTCAGTCCGCGCAGTGATCGGGCGTTCCCTTTGCGGGGTAACCCTCGATCATGCAGGTGATCCCGCGAAGCGAGCTCTTATGGTTAAACGCGGAGAAACTGGCGCAGACATTCGGGACTTCGGCGGGTTCCACCGACGCCGTCACGATTCCGCCGCTTTCCTGGCCGTCGTCGAAAGCAAAGCAGTTCGCGAGCAGTACTTTTTCTAGGGTGAAGGTTCGGCCGGCCTCGGCGTCGGAATAGAGGCTCGGAACCGCGACTTCGCAGATTTCGGTCAGGGGGATGGACCCCGCGCTAAATCGTTTACATTCGAGTCGCTCGCCATTTTCGGTGCTGACGGTGTGGTGCACCTTTTTAATCGAGTTAAAGCAGGCCTTTTTCGATTCTTCCGTCCCGGTGCGGACTGCTTCTTTACAGGGTTTCGCGGCGAACGCGGAAACGGTGCAAGGAATAGAGGCAAGGACGACGACGACCATCTTCACGGATAATAATTTCATCCGGAGGGTATACCTGATTAAATTAGTCGGGTCAAGAAAAACTCGCCGGAGCCCGAAGCGATGGGGGATGGCTTTCCTAAGAGTTACCGTAAGTTAGAAACTTAGGTCCCTAGACACCCGCTTTCGATTCCGTTAAGACGGTCGGAGTGAACCCCTCCTCGAGCCATCCGTGGCGCTGAAATTTACCGTCGAAAACGTACTTCCCGATGCGGCCGGCGTAAACCGCGCGAGAGCCGGAACGCTGATTCTACCCGGGCACGACGGTATCCCGAAGACCGTGCTGACTCCGACCTTTATGCCGGTCGGAACTCAGGGAACCGTGAAAGCGGTCGCGACTCGCGAACTGAAAGAGATGAAGGCCCAGGTGATTCTGGGAAATACCTATCACCTCTATTTACGGCCCGGTCACGAGCGGGTCGAACGACTCGGGGGCCTCCATAAGTTTATGAACTGGAACGGGCCGATCCTCACGGATTCGGGTGGTTTCCAGGTCTTTTCTCTCGCGGATCTAAATAAAATCGATGACGACGGAGTGACCTTCCAGTCTCATATCGACGGCTCGAAGCACCGTTTTACTCCGGAGCTTTCCATGGCGGTGCAGGCGGGACTCGGTTCGGATATCGTCATGGCTTTCGACCAATGCCCTCCGTATCCCGCGACGGAGGCGCAAGTGACCGAGGCGATGCGACGAACCGTCGCGTGGGCCGAGCGAGGACTCCGCGCGCCGCTGAAGGCGCACCAGAATCGATTCGGAATTGTCCAAGGCGGTCTCTACGAACACCTCCGTGTTCGGTCGGCAGAGGAAATTACGGCGATGCCGTACGATGGTTTCGCCATCGGCGGACTTTCGATCGGTGAAACGCCGGACCTGATGCAGAAGATGGCGAAATTCACGGCGCCGTTATTGCCCGAGAACAAGCCGCGCTACCTCATGGGAGTCGGTCGACCGGAAGATC
>JANXTV010000115.1 GCA_025352185.1 Oligoflexia bacterium | reverse complement strand
CACCGAGCTCGCTGAAGAAATCGAAACGCTCGGGGAGACGTTGGGTACTCCCGTGGCGTCGGCGATTTTTCCCGGATGGGATCATTCCCCATACTCGACGATCGCGCCTTCGATCGGAGTGCGACTCGGAAGAATCGCGCTCCTCACTCGTCTGGCGGTGAACCCACCCCCGATCGTCATCACGTCGTTGCCGGCTACGCTTTACCGGACGCTCCCGCTCGCGACGCTCGTGGCCCATTCTTTTACGCTCCGGAAGGGTGACTCCACCTACAGTCGGGAAACCTTAACCCGCGCATTAACCGAAGCGGGATACCTCCGCGTCGATCCGGTCGAGGACCGCGGCACGTTCGCAGTTCGCGGAGATCTCATCGATATTTTCCCGCCCGAGTTCGAAAATCCCGTTCGGGTAGAACTCTGGGGAGACGATATCGAAATCATTCGGGAGTTCGACGCTAAAACTCAGCGCACTCATTCGGACCGCACGCGGGAAGAAGTGATGTTTGGTCCCGCGCGGGAAGTCCTCGTTAACTCCGAGACCACTCCCCGAATTCGCGAAAATTTAAAATCTCGGGCGGACGACGTCGGCATTCCCCGCTCCCTCCGCGATCCACTGCTCGAGCGGATTTATCCCGGGTCCTATCCAGAACATTCCGACTTCTGGGCGTCATTCGCCTACCCCGGAAAGGCGACGAGCTTACTGGGATTCTATCCTTGGAAAAATCTCGCGGTTGTCGATCCCCTCGGAGCCGAACAGACCTGGGATGGATGGCTGGCCGACCAAAAGGAACGAGAAAAAGAATCTTTTTCTTCCGGTACGGTTCTCCCGGATATTAATATTTCGTGGGACACGACCGTGAAATCGCTCGAATCACTCCCGCCCCCGAAAAAACTTTTTCTCGACGTACTCGAGCTCGTGGACCTTTCGGCTGCGGAGGATCCACCGGAAGAATTCGCTCCTTCCGCACCCGCAGAAAAGGATCCGGTAAAGCCACGCCACCGCGTTTTCGTAAAAACAAATTCCGATCTGCACGACGGGCGAGCGCCCTCCCTCGCTACGCTCGAACCCAAACTCGGTCTCTGGCGAAAACAAGGCTTTAAAACCCTTATTTTAGCCCCGACTCCGAGTCAGGTCGAGCGGCTCCGTTACCTTTTTAATGAACGAAACATTCCGGTCTCTACCGAACCAAATGATCCCCTCGTTCCGGGTGGAGTCACGATTCGTGAAGGTTCGATCGTCGAGGGCTTCCGGTGGCCCGCCGAAGGACTTGTCGTTTTAACGGACTCCGAAATTCTCGGAACGAAATCTCGTCACCAGTCGAAGCGAAACCGGAAAAAGGACGAGTCGGCCGCTAAAGAGTGGTCGAATTTAAATGCCCTCACGGACTTAAATGTCGGCGATCCCATCGTCCATATCGATCACGGAATCGGTCGGTATCAGGGCATCGTCCGGCTCGATCTCGCGGGAGTTTCGAACGACTTCCTCCTCCTCGAATACGCAAATAAAGATAAACTTTACCTTCCGGTTTACCGCTTAAACGTAATCCAAAAATACCTCGGCGGCACCGGAGACTCCGTACCCCTGGACCAGCTAGGAGCCGGAAAATTTCTCAAGGCGAAGGAAAATGCGAAAGAGTCCGTAAAAAAGGTCGCCATCGATCTCGTGAAACTCTACGCCGAGCGAAAGGTGCGACCGGGTCTAAAGTTTTCTCCGCGCGACGCCGAGATGAACCAGTTTGAGGCGTCGTTTCCGTTCGACGAAACCGCCGACCAACTCCGCGCGATCGACGCTACATTCGATGACATGGAAAGTGGTCGCGTGATGGACCGACTCGTGTGTGGCGACGTCGGGTACGGTAAAACTGAAGTCGCGATTCGGGCCGCTTTTAAGGCAGTTTATGACGGATACCAAGTCGCGGTGCTCGTCCCCACGACCGTTCTCGCCCACCAACACGAACAGAGTTTTAAGTCTCGAATCGAAAAGGACTACCCGGCGATTCGAATCGAGTCCGTCTCTCGCTTTAAATCTGCGAAGGAACAAAAAGAAATCGTGAAGGCGCTCGAGGAGGGGAAGGTCGACATCGTAATCGGTACCCACCGACTTCTTTCGAAAGACGTAAAATTTAAATCGCTAGGACTCGTCGTCGTCGATGAAGAACACCGCTTCGGGGTCGAACATAAAGAAAAACTAAAAACCTTTCGCACGAACACCCACGTGCTTACCCTGACCGCGACTCCGATTCCGCGCACGCTGCAGATGTCGCTCTCCGGGCTACGGGATATCTCCCTGATTAATACCGCGCCCATGAACCGCCTCCCGATCCGGACCTACGTTTCGAAATTCGACGAAGATTTAGTTCGGCGAACGATCGAAACCGAACTGAGTCGCGGCGGGCAGGTCTTTTTCGTGCATAACCGTGTCCAGTCGATCTACTCGATCGCCGACCGCATAAAAGAACTCGTGCCCCGGGCCCGAATTGCCGTCGGACATGGGCAGATGGGAGAGGGGGAACTCGAAAAAGTGATGATGGAATTCTACGAGAAGAAGGCCGATATTCTCGTGTCGACCACCATTATCGAATCCGGAATCGATGTCCCGTCCGCAAACACGATTCTCATCGACCGCGCAGATAGTTTTGGTCTCGCGCAGCTCTACCAACTCCGAGGCCGGGTAGGCCGGGCCCAAACCCGGGCGTACGCATACCTCTTTATCCCGAATGAAGGGATGATCTCTGAGGATGCGAAAAAGCGGCTTGAAGTGATCCAAAAATTCGTCGAACTCGGCAGCGGATTTTCGGTAGCCTCGCACGACCTCGAGATCCGGGGGGGAGGGGATATCCTCGGCGCCCAGCAGAGTGGCCACATTGCGGCCATCGGTTTTGATCTCTATACGGAACTTCTCGAGGAGGCTATTCGCGCACTCGAGGGGAAACCTTTTGAAGCCGAAGACTCCCACCGTGAGCCCGAAATTAAAGTCCCCTTCAGCGCCTATTTCTCGGAAGATTACGTCGCAGACTCCCAGCAGCGACTCGGGCTCTACCGCCGACTTTCCAGCGCGACAAAGGAGGAGGAAATCGATGAAATCGAAATGGAGCTCCAGGATCGTTTTGGAAAACTACCCGAGACCGCAAAAAACCTGCTCTGGATGATTCGCGTGAAACGCCTGCTAAAAATGTTGAAGGTCGACGCCCTCACCGTCGGGCCCGAGCGGGTCGTACTGGCCCCCGGAAAAGACAGTGCCCTCGATCCGATCCGCGCCATCGCCCTGGTTTCTGGTCACGGGGATAAGTACTCGTTGACTCCCGATTCGAAATTCGTCGCGAAAGTCAAAATTTTGTCGCTCCAGGATCTTTACCATTCCGTTTCGACTCTTCTGCAGGAACTTTCATTCCGGGATTGATGCGGGGTAATTCCGGACATAAACTCTTAAAATATGAAGAAAATCACGCAGAAGCCTACTTCCGTCTTTTTTTCCCTCGTCGCCGGTCTCGTTGTATTTTCCGGCACGTCGCTCGCCGCAACCGAGCTTGCGAAAGTGAACGGGAAAATGATCTCGCTGGAAGAGTTTAATAAGAAATATCAAACCCTCCTCCCGCTCTACCAAAATAAAACACCGACGCGAGCCGTGGTCCTCGAAGACCTCATAAAGCGTGAACTAGGAATCCAGGAAGCGAAGAAACTCAAGCTCGACGCGGACCCCGAAGTCCAAGAAGAAATGAATACGGTTCTTTATCAAGCGCTCCTCCGAAAGCAGCTTTCTAAAGAGTTCGAAAAAATTCAAATCACGGACACCGATGCAAAAGTTTTCTATACGAAAAACCCCGATATCCGTACGTCACATATTTTCGTCGCACTCGCTCCGAATGCTACGAAAGAAGACGAAGCGGCCGCTCTGAAACGAATAAAAGAAATTCAGGATAAAGAACTGAAATCCGGCAAATCTTTCGCGGAAGTAGCGCAAAAATCGTCGGAAGGCGTCGCGGCTCCCATGGGCGGCGACATTGATTATCAGAGTAAGGCCCAGCTTGATCCGGCTTATTACGAAGCCGCTCTGAGTTTAAAAACTCCGGGAAAAGTTTCCGGGATCGTCCGGTCTCAGTTTGGTTTCCACATCATTAAACTCACGGCGATTCGTCCGTGGGGCGAAGTGGATCCGTCGGCCGTGAAGCAGGTTCTCTTTAACGAGCGGAAGCAGGATATGTTCGACCGCTACATGAAGGCCCTCCGAGCGAAGGCCCAAGTCCAAGTTCGAAATGATTTAGTGAAATGAAGATTTTCGGTTTGCTGGCGGGGATCCTGATCGGGGTCTCCGCCTTTTTTTATTTCCGTACCCATACTCCCGTCGAGCCTTCGAGTTTCTCCGCCACGCTCCCCGGCCGAGATGAGGTTTGCGTTTCCGGAAAAATTCACGTCACCCTAAATAGTTTCGAAGCGCTTCGGTCCCGTTTTCCCGGACTCCGGCCGACCGACCAGGTTCGGATCGGTCTCTACGCCCAGTGGCTCGCCGATTCGGAGAATCCAACTCCTGAACGCTTAGAAAACGCTGCGCGTTGCGTCCGCGCGACCCTCCCTCCCGAGCTCTCTCCCTCTGAACGAGCGGAGGCTGAAAAGTTGCTCCGATCCGTATTTGGAATTACGTCCCTCCCCGAGCTCCAAAAAAATATCAATGACGCGTGGGGTAACCGACCCATCGAGTGGAACCCGTCCCTCGTCCAGGAATTCAGAATCGAGATCCCCAGTGGAAACAGAAACTCCGGTTGAGCCGTCCCCCCGGTTATGGGAGAACGAAGAATATGCGACGGATTTTATACGGGATTCTGGCGGTTCTGACTCTAGGTTCGGCAAACGCCGCGGTGATCGAACGGCTCGAGGCCGCCGTAAATAACCAGCTGATTTTAAAATCGGATCTCTCAAAATTCCGTAAGACGATCGCCCTCCGAGCCCAGCTCGACCCGCTCTTTAACGGAACGGCGATCGCGGCCGAGGGTGCAAACGCCAGCGATAAAACGATTCTCGAGTTTCTCATCGACGAGCGCATCATCCTTCAACAATTCCAGATGCCGGATACCGAAGTCGAACAAGAGATTAATTCGATCCAGGCAAACAACCACATCTCGCGCGAGCAGCTCAAGCAAGCCATCGGGGCGCAAGGTTTTCGTTTCGAGGACTACTTCGACCTAATCCGCATCGGCGCCGCTAAACGAAATCTCATCGACCGTGAAATTCGGACGAAGGTGACGGTTTCCGACGACGACGTAAAAAATTATTACTACGGCACTTATTCTAAGGGGAAGGAAGCTCCCCAAGCGTATCAAGTCCAGATCATCACCCAAAAAGACGCCGTGAAAATTTCGACGGCGCTTAAGGAAGTAAACTCGGGAAAAGATTTCGCAGAAGTCGCGAAAAAATACAGCGACGATTCTACCTCCGAAACCGGCGGAGAGCTCGGTACTTTTACTGATGAACAGATGAATAAAAATATCCGCACCGAGCTAAAAAAGCTGAAGGTCGGCGAGACGAGTAAGGTTCTCGGAAATGCAAAATCGAAGTTCTTTTTCATCCGATTAGCCTCCGTAAAGACCGGGGATGACCAACGCCTGAAGGCGGTCTCCGACCAGCTCCGGGGTCAACTCGCCTCGGGCGAATACCAGCGCCAACTCCAGCTCTGGCTCGAGCGCCAACGGCAAACGGCCTACATTCGCCACGCCGGCGACGCTCCCGCCGCCGGACTTCCGAAGGGCCCGTAAAAAATGGGTAAGAAGTACGTCGTTACTCCGGGCGATCCTGACGGGATCGGCCCCGAGGTGGTTTGGAAAGCGGTTCGCAAGCATGCGAGATCCTGGAAAAAAAATCCCCTCCTCTGCGTCGGCGCGAGGAAGCCGTTTGATCGACTGAAGGCGAAGATTATTCTCGCCGACCCGGAGAATTTAACCCCTCCGCGTGAAACAAAGCCGCATATCTGGTTGCTTGAAGCGCCAACCCAATGTGATCCGAAACATCTCCTTGAGGGTTATCAGTCGGGATGGTCGATCGAAACGGGGGCGTCCCTCGTTCAGTCGGGAGAATTTTCCGCGCTCATTACCGGACCGATTCATAAAGAGCGCCTGAACCGAGGCGGGTATCGTTTCACCGGCCACACCGATTTTCTCGCGGCCCTCGCGGGAAACCCTGCGCCGGAAGTCACGATGATGCTCGCAAACGATACGCTACGCGTTTCGCTCGTCACGACGCATATCTCGCTTGCGGATGTTCCGCGGAAAATTACCCAAGATAAAATCCTACGCACCGGAAACCAAACCCTCGAGTCGCTGATCGACTGGTGGGGGATTAAAAAACCAAAGCTCGCGGTCCTCGCCTTAAATCCACACGCGGGCGAGGCCGGACTCTTCGGGAATGAGGAGCGGGACCTTATTAATCCGGCCATCGCCGTGCTCCGGAAGGAATGGGGACATCGCGCGATCATCACCGACGCTTTACCCGCCGATACCTTCTTTGCGAACCACGTCGCCGCTAAACCAAAAGACCGCGTCGACGCGGTGGTTTGTATGTACCACGACCAAGGGCTCATCCCCGTGAAGCTGATTGATTTCCCACACACGATAAACGTGACCCTGGGACTCCCTTTTATCCGCACTTCCGTCGATCACGGGACTGGATTTGATATTGCAGGTAAAGGGCAGGCCGACTCCCGAAGCTTCGAATCCGCGGTAAAGCTCGCGGTAAAACTGACTGGAAAAAGGAAAACATAAGTATGACCTCAAAATGGAATCCGACGATTTTCCGAGAGTACGATATTCGCGGCATTGCCGGAAAAGACCTCACCCCCGCTTTTGCCGAGCACCTCGGACAGGTCTACGCGCAGTACATCGCCGACCGAAAGCCTCTGAAGAATCGAAAGGCGCTCACCGTCGCGGTGGGAAAGGACTGCCGGCTTTCGTCGGACTCCCTTACGGAAGCGCTCGTCGACGGACTTCGTAAGGGCGGCCTCGATGTCATTCGCGTCGGCATCTGCCCGACTCCGCTCACTTACTTTTCGGTGTTCACGCTCGACCTCGACGGCGGGATTATGGTCACGGGCTCGCATAATCCGGGTGACTATAACGGATTTAAAATCTCCGTTGGGCGAGACACGATTCACGGCAAGCAGGTCCAAGACCTTCGCGTCCTCATGGATAAGCCCGCAGTTCACGCAAAAAAAATGGGTGACGTCTCCGACTTCGAACCGATCGCACCCTACATCGACTACATCGTTAAACACGCAAAGCCACTCACGAAGAAAAAGATCGTGCTCGACGCGGGTAATGGTACCGCGAGCACCGTCGCGCCGGAACTTTTTAAGCGTCTCGGCGCCGAGGTCTTTCCTCTTTACTGCGAACTCGACGGAAACTTTCCGAACCACCATCCCGACCCTACGGTCCCGGCAAATCTTAAGGATATGGTCACCGAAATGAAACGCGTCGGCGCCGATCTCGGGATTGCCTTCGACGGCGACTCAGACCGTATTGGACTTGCCGATGAAACGGGACGAATCATTTACGGCGACGAAATGATGGTGCTCTTCGCTCGAGATGTCCTGAAAGATAATCCGGGCGCGACGATCATCAGCGAAGTGAAGTCGAGTTATCGCCTTTACGAGGACATCGCTCGGAAAGGCGGAGTTCCGATCATGTGGAAAACCGGGCATTCCCTCATTAAATCGAAAATGAAGGAAACGAAAGCGCTCCTCGCCGGAGAAATGTCGGGACATATCTTTTTTGCCGACCGATATTTCGGTTTCGACGACGCCATTTACGCGGGAACCCGGGTTTACGAAATTGCCTGCGCGACCCAGGGCCCCTTTTCGATAAATCTCGCCGATCTCGAAAAAACCGTAAACACGCCCGAAATCCGGGTCGACTGCATTGAAGAGAAGAAGTTCTCGCTCGTCGAGGGGACGAAGGCTAAACTTAAAGCCCTCGGAAAAGGTAAAGTGAACGACATCGACGGCATCCGAATCGATTTCGGTGACGGTTGGGGGCTCGTACGCGCATCTAACACGCAACCGGTGATCGTACTTCGTTTCGAATCGAAGTCTGAAGCCCGTCTGAACGAAATTAGAACCGTCGTTGAGTCTGCCCTCCAGGCGACGGCGAAAGAGATCGGACACCCTCCGATAGAAACTCATGGAAACACTCACTAAACCCGAACGCGGATCGAAGAAGAAGAAACCGGCACTTCCGGATTCTTTAGTCCCCCTTCCCGATGAAGCCATCGTGGTTAAGGGTGCTCGGACGCATAATCTAAAAAACCTCAGCGTGACGATACCCCGCGATACCCTTACGGTAATTACCGGCCTTTCGGGTTCGGGTAAAAGCTCTCTCGCGTTCGACACGATCTATGCCGAAGGGCAACGTCGCTACGTCGAGAGTCTTTCCGCGTACGCTCGGCAGTTTCTCGAACAAGTAGGGAAACCCGAGGTCGACCTCATCGAAGGCCTAAGCCCCACGATTTCCATCGAACAGAAGACGGTGGGCTATAATCCGCGGTCGACCGTCGGAACCGTGACCGAACTGTGGGACTATATGCGCCTGCTCTACTCGCGCATCGGAAAACCGTTTTGCTACCAGTGTGGAAAGCCGATTAAGTCACAGTCTCCACAGCAGATTACGGATCAAGTCCTAGGTTATCCGGAAAATACGAAACTCGCCGTTCTCGCGCCGGTAGTGAAGGGGCGAAAGGGGGAGTACCAGAAGGAGCTCCTTGGTCTTCGTCAGCGCGGTTTCGTGCGCGTACGAATCGACGGAGAGGTCCTCGATCTTTCTCAGGATATTGCGCTCGATAAGAATAAAAAGCACACGATCGATGTCTACGTCGATCGCCTCATTATTAAAGGCGACCGCGGTGTCCTCGGTACACGCGTAAGCGATTCCGTCGAACTCGCTTTAAAATTAGGCGAAGGACAAATCATCCTCGAGGTGGTCGGCGCAAAGGAAACTGAAGAAGTTCTCCTCTCAGAAAAATTCGCCTGCCAAGACTGTGGAATTAGTTATCCGGCGCCGGAGCCCCGGACATTCTCCTTTAATAGTCCGATGGGGGCATGCCCCGCATGCGACGGACTCGGAGTGGATCGCCGATTCACCGCGGCCGCAGAAACCGATGACGACGGCGATTCCCGGAATGAAAATCCGGTTTTTCTCGACGAGGTTACGCCCGACAGCCACCCCTGCCCGGAATGCCTCGGCCAACGCCTACGAATTGAAAGTCGTTATTTTAAAGTCGCGGGAAAAAATATTTCGGACGTCGCGGAACTCGCGGTGACCGACCTGGCTCTTGTCTTTGAAAAAATTAAACTCACGGACCGCGAGCACTTGATTGCTTTCAGAATCATCCAGGAGATCAATGATCGCATTCGGTTCTTAAACGAGGTCGGAGTCGGATACCTTTCACTTTCGCGTTCGGCATCGACCCTTTCGGGTGGAGAATCGCAGCGAATTCGGCTGGCGACCCAAATCGGGACTTCGCTCGTAGGCGTCATCTACGTTCTCGACGAGCCTTCGATCGGCCTTCACCAGCGTGATAATGCTCGCCTCATTTCGACACTGAAGCGGCTCCGGGACCTAGGAAATACCGTGCTCGTCGTCGAGCACGATGAAGACACGATGAAGCAATCGGACTTCGTGATCGATATCGGTCCGGCGGCCGGGGTACACGGTGGCGAGGTGGTCGCTACGGGTACCTATGACGAAATTCTGAAATCGAAAAATAGCCTTACCGCAAAGTATCTACGCGGCGAGCTGACCGTTCCGATTCCCGCAAAGCGTCGCCCTTTCGATAAAAAGCGCGTACTCCGTATCGAGGGCGCAAAACAGAATAACCTAAAAGACCTGACCGTTGATTTTCCGCTCGGAACCTTTACGGCCGTAACCGGGGTCTCCGGAAGTGGAAAATCCACGCTCGTGATCGACACCGTCTTCCGCCTGCTCGCTCGTCACGTCTACCAAGCAAAAATTGCGGAACCTAAGATTAAAAGAGCAATCGGTGTCGATCTCGTCGATAAAGTTGTCGATATCGATCAAAGTCCGATCGGCCGCACTCCGCGCTCGAACCCCGCGACCTACACGGGAATTTTTACGTTCGTGCGGGATCTTTTCGCCCAGCTCCCCGAATCCCAGATCCGCGGTTATAAACCGGGCCGGTTTTCGTTTAACGTAAAAGGGGGTCGGTGCGAAGCGTGTGAAGGCGACGGCGTTACGAAGATTGAAATGCACTTCTTACCCGATGTCTTCGTCACCTGCGACGTCTGTAAAGGAAAACGCTATAACCGCGAAACCCTAGACATTCGATTTAAGGGAAAGAATATTGCCGAAGTCCTCGATATGACGATTGAGGAAGCACATGCCTTTTTCGATTCCGTTTACTGGATTAAGGCGCGTCTCGGGGTCCAAAACGACGTCGGTCTCGGTTATTTAAAACTCGGCCAATCGGCGACCACTCTTTCGGGCGGTGAAGCGCAGCGGATTAAACTCTCGCGTGAACTCTCTAAGCGCGGCACCGGTAAGACCGTTTACATTCTCGACGAACCCTCGACCGGACTTCATTTCGAAGATGTGCGTAAGCTCGTTTCGATGCTCCAAACGCTCGTAGATCAGGGAAATACCGTGATCATCATCGAACATAATCTCGATATGATTAAGGTCGCCGACTGGGTGATCGACGTCGGCCCCGAAGGGGGCGCGGGCGGTGGTGAAATTATCGCCGTCGGAACTCCCGAAGAAATCGTGAAAGTGAAGGGCTCCCATACGGCTCGTTACCTAAAACCGGTCCTTAAGCCTTCCGTAGCCGCCCCAAATTCGAATTAGAGCGCCCGTTTCAGTCGCCCAAACCCGTTATAACGCGTATGGCCGTATGTGTCCGCGGTTGGTGTCGTCGGGATTGGGTATTTGTGCTGTGACTTAAGTTATTAAAAATACTCACTAAATTGCCAAATTTTCCCGCCCTGTCGACCCTCGCTGTCCGCGGTTGACGACAAATACCACTTCGACCCACGATTCTAGCCTGTCGTGGAGGCGGTGCGCTGTGTATAACCCGCTTCGTCCAAACCTTTCGCCAAAACGGCAAATAACTAAAACCCGAGATGGGTCTCTCTTACGATCCGTCTCTCTTCGTTCCCAGGAGTTCCCATGTTAAAGAATCTTTTCGTTCTCGTCGCCCTCCTTAGCTTTTCGCCACTCGCCGGAGCCGATTCCCTCGACCCATGTACTCCGACCGTGAGTGCAATGCCGAGCCGCATGTCTTGTGTCGTCGGCCCTAAGTATTACTCGGTCGTAATCAACACCCTGATGTCTCGCCCAATCAAGGCTTGCGAAGGAAAGAAGCACGTCGAAATTTCTTCGGCGAAAATCACGATCTCGAATCAATCGGGTAAAAAACTCGGGACGCTGGAACTTCCTTTCGGTTCTTTTGAATACCGCCTCGGTCTCCCGGGTATGGACGAAGCCGGACTCGATAGCGAAGAGTTCGATCTCCACCTCGATAAGTGCGTTACGCCTGCCCACGGCGGTATGTCGGCCCACAACTAAGATCAGAAGTACGAGCAATGACTCCGATTCGTGAAAATAAATGGGACTCGCTTCGCCTCGCGCCCGATTACCGGGCCTTTCTCCAGGCGTATCTCGAGACCCGTAAGATCAGTCTTTCCGACCTCGCTCGAGCTGCTGGCTTCGGGCGAGGCTTTCCGGGGGACGTCATTTCCGGTCGGAGACGACTCACCGTAAAATCGTTTCGCGCATTCGAGACTGCTTTAAAACTACCCCCCTCGGGGCGTCGGTATTTCCGGTACCTAGTTGCCCGCGAAGAACGGGACCTTTTTCCCGACTTAAAGCCCGAGAGCGTCGAACGCGGAATTTCCGAACTTCGGTCTCGAGAGTGGACGCGCTCGCGCCGCGAACTTCCAGAACGCGCAAATCCTTCGGTAAGCGAAGTCATGCGCGATCGTAACTGCCTCGCCGTCTACGCCGCCGCCGGAAGTCCCGGCAAGGGTGCGACCCGAGACCAACTCGCCTCGCGCACTCGTCTCGATGAATTGGACGTAAGGAAAGCCATCGCGCTCCTCGCGAAAGCCGGAGTCGTCGAAGAAACAACCGAGCGGGTTTTACCCCTCGATCTTCACGTCGCCCTGAAGGCGAGCGGTGCGGGAGCGGCGTTTGCGACCCTTTTCCAATCGGCGTGCGAAGCCGCCGCCGTACGCTCGAAAAGTGCGGTGACTTCGGAGCAGGAACTTTTCTTTACGTCTTCATTCGGGATCGACGAAGCGAGACTACCGGAACTAAAAGCCGCGCTCCGCTCGGTGATTCTGAAGTTCGTCGACGAATGTATCGAGCCTGAAGGAACCCGGGTCGTCCACCTGACGACGGGGTTGCACCTTTAGTTCGTTACCTGAAACTTAAACGGATACGTCACCCGCGCGACACCGCCGAGCTTCGGAAATACGGTCGCCTTAAGGATCTCAAGCACGCAGGACTGAAACTCGAATTCGGCGAAGGTCGTTTCCGTGATACAGGCCTTTAATACTGTTCCGTCCTCACCGATGATAAACGCGGACCGAATCGTTCCCTGTTCTTTACCGACCCTGCCGACATGCTTCTCGTAACACGCCTTAAAGAGTGTGCTTTTCGCTTCAATCGGAGTCGCGATTTTCGCCATCGTTGCCGGGGTTGCGTCGAGCATCTTGGAGCCCGAGCGATCCTTCATAAGCTGCTCCCCGAATCGGTCCATTTCACTGACACAGTTCTTTCCGGTGACTGTTTTCTGCGGGGATGCGCACCCGACGAACGAGGTGGCCAGTGCTGAGATTGTGAACACGATCACTCGAATACTCATTAAAAAATCTCCTTCCCCCATTCTATCTCGCTATCCCGAAAAATAAAAAGGGCCCAACCTACGCGAGTAGGTCGGGCCCTT
>JANXTV010000095.1 GCA_025352185.1 Oligoflexia bacterium | reverse complement strand
GGAACGGGACTGAGACCCTCTCCGGTTCCGGATGTTGCAACCTTTCCCATTCCCCCAGCAAGAACTGGGGAAATGAGGAATACACATGTCGAAGTCATACCGGTTTCACCTTCTCGTACTCTTGACCTCCCTTCCCCTCCTGGCGCTCGCTACAGAACCCGTGGCGCTCCCGTCGGCGTGTCTTGAGCTCGATGGCGCATCGGCCGCCGAAACCGAAATGATCGAAATCGCGCCGGCTGAACTCCCCTACGAGACGTTCGAAAAGCCCGCACATGCATTCGAGCCATTACGCGCTCAGCCAATTAATTACTTTTAAGCTTACGCGTGCCCCCCACGCTTCTGCGCGAGCAGTAGAGCCACCGCTCACGAGATTCCTCTCTCTTCTCGTGAGCGGTGGCTTGATTCGCGTCCATTTTCGCATACATTCATGGGTATATGACCACCATGATCCAAGTCTCGGGACTGACTAAACAGTATGGTCCGCGCCGAGCAATCGACGAACTCAGCTTCGACGTAAAAAAAGGGGAAATCGTCGGATTCCTCGGACCGAACGGCGCCGGAAAAAGTACGACGATGAAAATTATCACGGGTTTTATGCCCGCGACTTTCGGAGCCGTTACCGTAAATGGTTTCGACGTGTTCGACGATCCGATCGAAGTGAAACGCGCGATCGGATACCTCCCCGAAAATCCGCCGCTCTATATGGAGATGACGGTTACGGATTATCTCGAGTTTGCGGCGCGACTGAACCAGGTCCCGAAAGCCGACCGAAAGAAACAAATCGCGTGGGCGATCGAAAAGACGAATCTCGGGAATGTCTCGAAACGAATTATCGGGAATCTTTCGAAGGGTTTTAAGCAACGCGTGGGGCTGGCCCAAGCCATGGTTCATAATCCCCAGGTCCTCATCCTCGACGAACCGACGGTCGGACTCGACCCGAAACAGATTATCGAAATTCGGGAACTCATTAAATCGTTGGCGGGCGACCACACGATCGTCCTTTCCTCGCACATCCTTCCCGAAGTGACCGCGACCTGCGGGCGAATCATCGTGATTAACCGCGGACGTATCGTCGCCGAAGACACGATCGACGGCCTCACGATGCGCCTGAAAAAAGGCCTCCTCCTCCAGATGACGGTGAAGAACCCCACTCCCGAAGGAATCGCGGCGATTCGAGAAGTCCCGGGAGTTACCGGAATTTCTGCGATCGGTCCGAAGCTCGTCATCGAGCTCGCCCCGAATCAGGGGGAACTCCGGGACGCGGTCGCCGCCGCCGCCGTCACGAAAGGCATGGGAATCCTCGAGTTCGGTGCTGAGAAAGTCAGTCTCGAAGAAATTTTCCTCCAGCTTACGACCTCCGAAGGAGTCGAAAATGAAATTCAATAGTATGGCCGGGAACATCTGGACCATCGCCCGTAGAGATTTCCGCAGTTATTTCACGACCCCGACGGCGTACATCATCCTCGCCCTGTTTCTCGCGATCATGGGCTACATGTTCTTTAATATGCTCGCGTACTTTAACGAGCAGGCGATGAACTACCAGAGTTATAACATGGGAAAAGCCATGTCGATTTCCGAGGGCGTGATTCGCCCCCTCTACGGAAATATGAACGTGATCCTCCTCTTCTTTACCCCCGCAATCACAATGCGGCTATTCGCCGAAGAAAGAAAAAACCAGACGCTCCAACTCCTGATGACAAGTCCGGTGAGCCTTTCCGAGATTGTCCTCGGTAAATTTCTATCCTCCGCGCTCTTCGTACTGGTAATGCTCGGGGTGACTCTCATTTATCCGGCGATCCTCATGGTTTACGGGAATCCGGATCTGGGGACGCTCTTGACGTCGATTCTGGGCACTTACCTCCTTACGGCATGTCTCCTTACGACGGGTGTTCTCTTCTCCGCGATGACCGAAAACCAAATCGTCGCGGTGTTTCTCACGATCTGCGTGAATTTCCTCCTCTGGATTATCTCCTGGTCGGCTTACTCGGCCGGGCCATTTTGGAGCGAACTCCTCATGCAAGTATCCCTCATTAATCACTTCATGAACTTCAGTCAGGGAATGATTAATACAACCGACGTCATCTATTACCTCTCATTCATTTTCTTCGGACTCTTCCTCACCCACCGAGTCCTCGATTCGTTCCGCTGGAGATCCTAATCATGACGAATCAACCCGTTGAATCTAAAAAAATCCCTACGACCAAACCTCCCAGTGCGAACGCGATTCCGATTTTTTCAGTTCTGACCCTCCTTTTCGGGGTCGGCGGACTCGTCGCGCACGCGGCCATGCCGGAACCAGCGTGGTTGGGTTACGTGCTCGCCGGCGCGTTTTTCGCCGCATTCATCGCTCTCCTCTGGAGTCTTCGCGGGTCCCTCACCCGCCGAACTGCCCTCTTCGGAATTAGCAGCGTGACGACGGTCGTACTGGTACTGGGAATTCTGGGCGTCGTGAATTTCCTCGCGCTGAAATTTCCAAAGAAATTCGATCTCACTAAAAATAAGATCAATACGCTTTCCGACCAAACGGAGAAAGTCTTTCGCGGACTGAACTCCCCGCTGAAACTCGTTTTCTGGGGAAAAATAGAAGAACGAGAAAAGCTGCGCCCACTTTTCGATAACCTGAAGTCGTACTCGACGAAGGTCGAAGTCGAATACGTCGACACGGTAAAAGAGATCGTGCGGGCCCAGGCGGCTAAAATACGCAAGGAATCAACGCTCCAGATTATCTCGGGTTCCCGAGATGTGCAGGTCGATTCCCCGACGGAAGAAAAAGTCACGAATGCGGTGATTAAGCTTCTGAAGAATAATTCGCCCCTGATTTGCTGGATTTCCGAGCACGGAGAAAAGGATCTCGACTCGAAAGAACCGGATGGGTACGAGATCGCTAAGGATACCCTCACGAAGCAGAGCTACGACTTCAAGAAAACGAATATCATCGCCGAAGGTAAAATCCCCGAGAACTGCTCCCTCATCATGGTCGTCGGGCCGAACCGTGCGCTCTTCCCCCAGGAAGTGAAAGTAATTTCGGATTTCCTGAAGTCCGGCGGGGCTGCGCTGTTTGCTCTCGATATCAACCTCAAGGGGCCGGGAATCGACGCGTCCCCAGAACTGACCAAACTTCTCGCGGAGTGGTCGATCGAGTCGGATAACGTCCTCGTCGTCGATCCCGTTTCGCAAAAACTCGGACTCGAGGCGACGGTTCCGATCATTCCCACCTTTTCGAAAGACAGTCCCATTACTAAAGAGATGCAGGGAAATTCGATATTTCCCCTCACTCGGTCCTTCCGGATCGGAAAAGCTATCGACGGGGTTCGCGTAAGCTGGCTCACGCAAACGACCCCGAACGCGTGGGGAGAGACGGACTTCCCGGGCCTCGCTAAAGGTTCGGCGAAATTCGATCCGGGTAAAGATCTTAAGGGTCCCCTCTATACCGCCCTTACGGCCCAGGGGAAAAAGACCCGAATCGTCGCGTTCGGAACCTCGTACATCGCCTCGAATCAGTGGACTCGGTCGGGTAATAATCTCGACCTATTTGCGAACGCAGTCAGCTGGCTGCTCGAAGATGAA
>JANXTV010000071.1 GCA_025352185.1 Oligoflexia bacterium | reverse complement strand
CCTCGTATCGTCGGAGCACCGGTCGTCGTGGTGGCAGTACCCCAAGTATCCGTCGCCGGATTATAGCGGCCACCGGAGTTCATATAGCCGCCCGCATAACCGCCCCAAATCAGCATTTCCGTTCCCGTCCATACCGCGGATTGGTTGTATCGTGCGGTCGGCGCTCCCGTCGTCGTCGGCGTCGTTCCCCAGGTATCGGTCACCGGATTATAGCGGCCACCATTATTCCGGTACGCACCGCCACCGTATCCACCCCAAATGATCATCTCCGTTCCCGTCCATACTCCGGAAACGCCGTAGCGGGCGATCGGCGCCCCGGTCATCGAAATCGGAGTTCCCCAAGAATCTGTGGTCGGATTATATCGACCGCCATCGCCGAGCTGGGTAGATTCCATCCCGCCCCAAATCAGCATTTCGCTTCCCGTCCAAACTCCCGCGAATCGATAGCGAGGCGACGGCTGATTCCCAATCACTGACGGGCCGGCTCCCCATGAATCCGTGGCCGGATTGTAGCGCCCGCCGCCCGCAGCGTAGTGAGTGTCAAAGCCACTCCAAACGATCATTTCCGATCCCGTCCAGACGGCGGCATGTCCGTATCGCGCGGAAGGCGCGCCCGTGGTCGTCGGTGCAGTCCCCCAACTATCCGTCGCCGGATTATAGCGTCCACCGGTATTCATTACGGTCCCGTTGCTTCCGCCCCAAACGATCATTTCCGATCCCGTCCACACGGCCGAAGGATTATTTCGAGCGGAAGGAGCGCCCGTCGTGTTTAATGCCGTTCCCCAAGTATCGGTCACCGGATTATAGCGCCCGCCCGTATTCGTCACGGCACCGATCGTCCCGCCCCAAACCAGCATCTCCGTTCCCGTCCAAACTGAAGTCGGGTTCGAACGTGCGGAAGGAGCGCCCGTCGTAGTCGGCACAGTGCCCCAGGTATTCGTCACCGGATTATAGCGTCCACCGGTGTTCATCACCGTCCCGTTGGTTCCGCCCCAGACGATCATCTCGGTCCCTGTCCAAACGGCGGTGCCGTAATTCCGACTCGTGGGTGCCCCTACCGTACTGAGGGCCGCACCCCAAGTATTCGTCGCCGGATTAAAACGGCCACCCGAATTCGTATAAACCGTGTTTTTATCGGCGCCACCCCAAACGATCATCTCGGTGCCCGTCCAGACCGCGACTTGGCCCTGACGAGGCGATGGTGCACCAACGATCGTCGTGAATTGGCCCCAGGTATCCGTGCTCGGATTATAACGTCCGCCCGAACTTTGAGGTAAAATGATATCGCTCCCGCCCCAGACGATCATCTCGGTGCCGGTCCAAACCCCGGTGACTCCGAAGCGAGGGCCGGGAGTACCCGAACTCGCATTCGCAAGCCAAGTATCCGTGGTCAGACTCGGCGAACCGAAAAGGTAAGTCGCGGCGGCCAGCCCCGATCCTCCGCCGGCATCGGCGGTCAGGGTGATCGACTCGGCGACATTATTCTTAAAGTAAATCGACGCCGTGCTCGCGACCGCGGGGATCGTCACCGAAGTCGAAGTCCCGCCGGTACAATCCGACGCCGCATAAAACGCTCCGGTCCCGGACGTCGTCGAGTTAAGGTTTACGGGCGTCGCCGAACCGATGATTACGGAGTTCCCGGAAAGATCCTGGGTTTGAATCCGAAAAGGGCCTAAACAGGTATTCACCGGGAAGGAGTTTTTCGAACCGATAAAAGCGAGTTTCGTGGCGTTTGCGGCCGTCAGGCTAAAAAGATTACTTTCCGCGGAAGTGAGTCCCGCGACGCTCGCGCCGAGCGAGTAATACTGAGCCGTACTTCCCGTGAGCGCTAGTCCGGTGAACGTCGCTACTCCGGCCACGGCCGCTCGCGTAACGGTTCCCGAAAGTGAACCCCAGAGCCCGGTGGCTTTGATGAGCGCGATCGAGATCGAACTCGTGTAGAGCGGGTCGACGGTACCCGATGCGTCTTGGGCCTGCACGACGACGGTCGGCGAAAAGGCGGTCCCGTTCGTTACGTTCGGAGGCTGAACGGAAAAAGCGAGCTTCGTGGCGGGGTTAAACGCGGCGAAAACGATTTGAAGACTGGTGGTAGAAGGCGTGCCCCCGAAAACGCACGTCCGGGAAAGCGTGGTACTTTTCGTTCCGGTCGTCGCTGAGTTCGCGCGGACTCCGATCGAACAGGTCGCGCCGCCAGACGGGAGATCGGTCGCGACGCAAGTATCCGCGACAAGGTTAAAATCCGTCGAATTCGAAAGGACCGGAGCACTGCACCCGGTCGCCGCGGCCGTCCCGGAGTTCGTGAGTGTGAAAGTCTGAGCG
>JANXTV010000067.1 GCA_025352185.1 Oligoflexia bacterium | reverse complement strand
GAGAAATTACGAAACCGTTCGACGACGGAATTACGCTCCTCGCGACCGGCCCGCTCACTTCGGAGGCACTTGCGGGATGGCTACTGAAAGCGACCGCGAAAAGCGCACCCGAGGGCACCGAAGGGAAAGACCTCTACTTTTACGATGCGATTGCCCCCATTATCGATACCGCTTCGATCGACATGGACCGGGTCTTCCTCGCAAATCGCTACGATAAAGGCGGCGAAGAGGCCTACTTAAACTGCCCGCTCACCGAAGAGGAATATAACGCCTTCCTAGACGCCCTCATTGCGGGCGAAAAAGTTCCACCGAAAAACTTCGAGAAAGAAATCCTCTTCCAAGGCTGTCAACCGATCGAATCGATTGCCGCCACCGGACGAGATACGCTCCGCTTCGGGCCGATGAAGCCGGTCGGACTCACCGATCCGAAAACGGGCCGACGTCCGTACGCATGCGTCCAGCTCCGCGCCGAAAATGCCTCGAAGACGGCGTATAATCTAGTCGGCTTCCAAACGAAGTTAAAGTACGGCGAACAATCGAAAATCTTCCGAATGATCCCGGCGCTCGCGAAAGCGGAATTTCTTCGCCTCGGATCGATCCACCGAAATACCTACGTCTGCGGTCCCCGCGTCCTCCGCGCCGACCTTTCGCTACGGGGGGCGCCGAAAGTTTACTTAGCCGGCCAGATCACGGGCGTCGAGGGCTACCTGGAGAGTGCGGCGTGCGGGCTCCTCGCCGCAAAATTTATTCTCGACCGCGTCCGCGGAAGACCGATGGATGTACCGCCTCCGAATACGGCGCTCGGCGCACTTCTTCGTTACGTCACGGGTTCCGATCCCGCACATTACCAACCGATCAACGCGTGCTTCGCAATCTACGACCCGGCCGTTTACACGGGAACCGAAGGTCTCCGTAAGGACGACCTGAGAAAACTCATGGCGGAACAGTCGATCCGAAATTTCGCGGCTTGGTACTCTCCCGGCCCGGGCGCCCATGAAATCGTCGTCTAGAATCGGAGCTCTGCTCGTCGGAATCGCGGCGCTTCTCTGGGCGACCGATGCCCTCGTGCGATTTCCTCTCGTCGAACGAGGAATGAACCCGATTCTGATCGTCTTTTTCGATCATTGCCTAGGCGTCGTCCTGCTGACCCCATTCGTCGTCTATCGTTACGGTAAAAAGACGCTAAAAATTTCCCCCGCCCAGTGGTCGGGGCTATTCGTTTTAGGGGGAGGGGGATCCGCGTTTGCGACGGTGCTTTTTACGAAGAGTTTCCAATCCGTAAATCCATCCGTTTCGATTCTTCTCCAAAAACTCCAGCCGATTCTCGTCGTACTCCTGGCGATGCTCTTTCTCGGGGAGCGTCCGAAGCGCGGGTTTTATCTCTGGGCATCTCTGGCCTTTGCCGCCGGCATCCTCATCAGCTTTCCCGATCTCGATTTTAGTTTTGCCCACGGAGATTCTCTCCACGCGAAAGGAAGCCTTTACGCGTTCGCAGCCGCCGTCCTCTGGGGGCTCTCCACGGTCATCGGTAAGGGGGTCGTCGGGAAACTCCCCCCGACGCTCGTCACTTATTGGAGATTTTTCTTCGGCCTGATCACCCTCGGCGGAATGCTTCTGGTGTCCCAACCCGTAGGCGGACTCCCGCTCGGAAATACCGAGGTTCTTCGTTCCCTCCTCTATCTCGCACTCGTGCCCGGGCTCGCCGCGCTCATTCTCTATTATCAGGGCATGCGAAGGACGGCCGCGACGACGACTACCTTTATGGAACTGCTCTTTCCCGTGGGTGCGGTGGCGATCAACACGCTTTATCTGGGCGCCCCCCTGCTCACGACCCAGGCCATCGCGGCGGGTGTGCTGCTTTTCTCGGCGACGCGTATTTCGCTCTCCGGAGGAGAAAAAGCTGGCTTGCAATCACGTCGCAGTGCGGTATAAGGCGAGAAATGAAAAACTTATTTACCTTCGCCGTCGTCGCTGCGTCCCTCATCCAAGTCCCGGCGAAGGCCGAGCAACTGTTCTCTTGTGATAACGGAGCCCTGGTCATTACTCGGGAAAAAATCGGAAGCCCCGAGTACGGGCACGGTTACTACAGCACCCGCATGGTGATTAACGATCGCGGGATCGCCCAGTATTTTGTGAATTCGAAAGCGTTCAATCCGGGCGCATTTCACGCCGACTGGAACGACGCCTTTTATTCGAAGAATGACCTCCATCAGGATCGTACGTCGAATGAGTACACCGTCTCCGAGTACATCACTCCGGGTGGGTATAATCCGAAGACGTTCGAAAATCTAATCGTGCTCACCCGCGACGGAAACAGCCTCCGCATGGAAGCTTTCCCCGTCATCGGGACTTATAACGATAATCGAAGCCCCGTTCTCGGGAATCGACTCGCCGACTGGAACTTTCAATACTGTAACTGACCCCTGCGGAAGCGCTCCAAGAATGGAGCGTTTCGTAATCAGAACGACTCCTTCCCGATAGAATAAGTAAATAGCGGAGCTTAAAGATCCTCGCACAACCGAGGAGGATCTTATGTCACGCTTATCCGTCGCCCTTTTACTTTCATTCGCTTCCCTTTCCAGCGCCCACGCAAACTCGTACACCGGATCGGGTAACCACTCGAGTGCCTGGTGGGCCTGTTTCGATGCCGCTAATCTAATCGGCCGGAAAGCCCTTCCCGATCCCGAACTGAATCCGGAAGAAAAACCCCGCTTTCTTCCGTCCTATTCGATTTCGGTGAATAAAACCTATCCGACCTCTTCGATGACGGTCTGCGCGCGGGCGATCGACACCGGGGTCACGAACGCA
>JANXTV010000052.1 GCA_025352185.1 Oligoflexia bacterium | reverse complement strand
AAAACGTTTCGAAAATTGATCCGCTGGTTTCGAGTTTTCGGACTAGGCCTCGAGCATCCCTTCTTTCACCCGAAAAACTTTTCCCTCGAATGGGGGTTCTTCAGTCGACGTCACGAATACTTGGAGGTCTGTCTCCGAGAGGTACCGCAGGAGAAACTCGCGCCGGCTCCGGTCGAGCTCCGATGAAAAATCATCTAAGAGCAAGATCGGCCGATGCCCCGTTTTCTTACGGAAGAGCTCGATCTCAGAAAGTTTCAGAGTGATGAGGGCGGAGCGGGTTTCCCCTTGGGAGCCGTGCCCCCGTAAGGGTTGGTTCCCGTAAAACAGGGCGAGATCATCGCGATGAGGTCCCGCGAGCGTCACGCCTGCTCTCCATTCCGCATCTCTCTGTGATCTGAGAGCTTCTCGAAATTCAGCTTCAAAAAACTCTAGTGACGGGAGGGGGCTTTGTAAAGGAAATAGGAGGGGGTCAAAGTCGAGAGAAGTGATTGAAATTCCTTCGTTTTTCTTAATCCAACTCGAGACGTAAAATGCGCGAAGCGGCAGTGCCGCCGGGACGATTTTTTGGAGCGTTGGATCAAGCTTTTCACGGAGGCGAACGATCCACTCGAGGCGGGTGTGGGCGATCTGGGCCCCGAGCGCGATCAAGTTTTCAGAAAATCCGTCGAGCACTTCGGGTTTCGGTCGCAGTTCATTTTTAAGCAGTGCATTTCGCTGCTCCAGCGTCTTCTGGTAACGCGAAAGACTTTTTAGGTAGCTCGGGTCCTCCGCCGACAGCGTTCGGTCGAGGTAGGCCCTCCTGATGGCCGGCTCGCCCCGAATGAGATCGTGGTCGCTGGGGTTGAATACGATCGAATGAAAACCGACTTCGACCTGACCAAAGCGCGAGGAGAGGTACTGCGTCGAAGACTTAATGGGTTTTCCGTCGATGAACGCCGTTTTCGCCATGCGCCCGGTCGCACCGGTCGTAACCGCGAAGGTGACCTTCAGTTCATTCGACCACTCCGGGGAATCCGCGAGGGTGCATCCGGCTTCGGCCCACTTTTCTCCGAACAAGACGACGTCATCATTCTTCGCTCCCCGAAAGGATCGCAGGGTCGAAAGAAAACTCAGGCCCTCGAGGATTGAAGTTTTTCCCTGGCCGTTATCCCCGATGATGAAATTTAACCGGTCACTCGGTTTTAGTGAGAGCGACTGGATGTTTCGAAAGTTTTTAAGGCGAACTTCTTTAACTTTCATCGGGCTGAAAAACTCCCTCGCCAGAGGGTCCCGGTTCCCACGAACTAGATCCGCATCGGCATGATGACGTAAGTGTGGTTCGGCTGACCTTCGCCCTTAAGAATTCCCGGGCTCAGGTGATCTTTAAAATGAAGCTCTAAGCGAGCGACCGGGGTTACCGCCAGACACTCGAGTAAATACTTCGCATTAAAGCCGATAGAGATTGCATCTCCCTGATAGTCGACGTCGATTTCTTCCTTCGCTTCCCCGAGATCGGGATTGCTGGAATAAACCGTGAGCATTTCGGGCTGGATGGAAAATTTTACGCCCTTCGATTTTTCGTGGGCGAGAAGACTGACCCGCTTTAAAGCGCTGTGGAAAATATCCTTATCGATCTTCGCCACCCGGTCCGTCGACTTTGGAATCACCTGGCGGTAGTCTGGATATTCCCCTTCGATCAAGCGAATGAAAAGGTAGCTCCCGTTTAAATGGGCGAAAACATATCCCCGCTCAAACGCGAGTCCGATCGACGCTTCACCTTCATCTAAAAATTTTCGAAGCTCCATCAAACCCTTTCGGGGAATGATTACTCCACGTTTAAATTCGGGCATCGTCGAGAAAACTTCACCGTCCATGAATGCAAGTCGATGACCGTCGGTTGCGGTCATCCGCATGATGTTCTTCTCGAGGGGTTCGAAATAAACCCCGTTCATCAGGTACCGCGTCGCATCGGTCGAGACCGCGAAACTCGTGCGATCGATCATTTCCTTCAAACCATCTATTTTCGCATCGAAATATTTCTTCTCTTCGAATGCCGGTAGGGCCGGGTATTCGGTAGCGGCCAAGGAGACCACTTTAAATTTTGATTTTCCACAAATGATCTCGACCCAATCATTTTCCTTCTTCGTGATTTCAATTTCCGCTTGGGGGAGTTCTTTAACAATATCGAGAAGGGACTTCGAGGAGAGGGTAATTTTTCCGCTCTGTGCTTTTTGCACCGGAAGAATCATTTTCAATCCGACTTCTAGATCAGTTGCGGAGATCGAGAGCTGATCTCCCTCTACCGAAAAAAGAACGTTTGCGAGGATGGGAACGGTATTCTTTTTCTCCACTACGGACTGCGCTTTGCTTAAAGCTTCCAAAAGCGGATTTCTGTGAATAACGAACTTCATACGACCTCTCTCTTAAAGATCTTTATATATATATAAATACTCGTAGTCGTCATAGAGCGTGGGGATTTGGGGAAAACCGAACCAAGCCTATGAAACTTCGAGGAAAACCCTGGGAGTAACCTCTGGGAATTCTCGCGGGGATAGATTCCCGAAAATGGGGATGTATTCCGAATAGGCTAGAAAGACCATGGTATCCCCAAGTTTTCAACCGGCGTTTGGGGATCGATCGGGGCGGCAGATGTAAACGCTCAGTTATCACCAGAAAAAAAGCAGTTATGCACGTGGAATATCGAAATGATCCCCACGCGCGGGACCCGCATGGGGACCCTTTCCCCATTTAAAGGGACCTCGAAAAGAGGGTCGGTGGGGATAAGGAATAAATCTTAGAAACTTCTAGCAGTTATGAAGTGCTCCTCGGTGGATAACCTGGGAATTCGGCTGGGGATAAAACAAAGAAAGGGGGGGATGACTCGTTCTTATCCCCACGAATACCCCGGGGATATCCCCAGGTTTTTGGTACCCGACTTGTTTTGTTTTGAGCGAAGGCAAAATTTATCTCCGCTTAAACTTGGAGAACGCAACCCGCTTCCCCACATTCTAAACCAAGGGGAGGCAATTACTTTGCCGGAGCGACGACCTTCTTGCGGGGTTTGTCCGCCTTTAGGTCGACGGTTTCCGGGGCTGGAGTCCCCTTGTCGGTTTGGGAACTCACCCTCTTCGCCTCGGGTTTTGAGGTTGTGGCCGTAAAACTGTAAAAAGGTTCGACACCTGCGAAATCCCTACGCGGAGGCGTACGCGGAAACCGCACTGTTCGGAGAACCCGGGGTATGGATCCTGCACTTTCAAGGGGTTATGAAGACCTTTCTATTATTCAGCGTGCTCGTTTTCTCGGTTTTAAACGGGGGCATTGCCCGAGCGAGTTGCCTCGGTAAAAACGAGAAAGCGCCCGACTTTATCGACCTTTATGCGAGTGACGACCTCTCGTGTAAAATTGGGTGGGATCTTCAAGTCCGCATGTACCGTGGTGGGAGAGTCGTGCTCTGTGATAATGCGCCGAAAATGTGCGCCGCAAACCAACTGAAGGTTTGTCATCGAAATATTAAATTCATTAAGGCCGAAGGGCGTATCCGCTATAATAGTCCGCTCACCGGCATTATGGACGGCGTCGACGATAGCCTTCGCTGTAATTAGTCCGCGAGTTTCCGACCTAGAGCAGGTTCTGAATCGCTTCGACGGCGTCTTTAATTTCCGGATCGGCGTCGATCTTTTTTTCGATCTCCCGGCACGCGTGCATGATCGTCGTGTGATCCCGTCCGCCGAAGAACTGTCCGATCTCTTTAAAGCCTAAGCTCGTGTACTTCCGGATGAGGTACATCGCGATCTGCCGCGGGCGGGCGACCGAGCGCTGCTTCGAGTTCGATTTAAAATCGCTCGATTTTAAGCGGAAATGCTTCGCGACCGCCGTTTGGATCGACTCGATCGTGTAGTTCGAACCTTGCTCGGGTACGACGATTTTCAGCTGCTGCTTCGCAAGTTCGAGTGAGAGCTCGGCGCCCGTCAGGGATGCATGCGCTTGGAGTTTAATCAGCACGCCTTCGAGCTCCCGAACGTTTGACTTAATGTAGGTCGCGAGAAACGTCGCGACGTCATCGGGAAGATAGATATCGTCCCGTTCCGCTTTCGCTTTCAGAATCGCGATCCGCGTTTCGATTTCCGGCGGAGTGATGTCGGCGATGAGGCCCCACTCGAACCGGGTGCGGAGGCGTTCTTCTAAGCCTTCGATTTCCTTCGGTG
>JANXTV010000043.1 GCA_025352185.1 Oligoflexia bacterium | reverse complement strand
GACTTTTCTTTCGACGGCTTCTGTAGAAGTGCCCAGAGAATCGCGCCAAGTAACAGGGCAAGTGCAAGAATGATTTGTCCGGCAAGCTGCTGAAACTGTTCGAGTCGTTCCCAAGGATTTTTCGGCGGAACCTTCTTTTCGGGCGGTGCTTTAATCAACGTCACCGCGCCCTTACCGATTTTCCCGAATTCCCCCGCGATCCGCGCGTTTAACCACTTTTCGGTCTCGGCTTTCACCTCGGGAGGTAACTCATCCTTTAAACCAACCGAAACACTCACTCCCTTAATTCGGAAGTCTTTCAGAAAACCACTTACCTTAATGGCGCCTTCCGTATCGGAGGCATACTTCTTAATGAGTTCGTCGGGGGAAATCGTCCCGAGCATTAAGTCAGCCGGCGTTTCATCGACCACCGGTGGGGTATTTACGGGAGGCGGTGCGGGCGGGATTTCTGAGAGTTGTAATTCCGCGCCGAGCGTAAAGAAACTACGCTCGACGTGGGTCGCAAGCTCCTGGGAGTAGCGACGGACCAGAAGTTCTTCCAGGAAGGCTTTCGCCCCCAGGACCTCCGGCTTAAGCGAGGTCGGATTTACCTTCGAATTTCCCGCTCCCTTAGCCGGCGCCGCCAGAACGGGAGTTACCCCACCTAGCCCGAGGGAGAAAAGAAGTAGGACGGGAATAAAGAGTGGTAAACGACGGATCATTTTACCTTACCCGTCGAGGCGGGGGACCGGTTCCCCTGAAGTTCTTTGATCTTTGCGGTCATGCGCACGGCATCTTCCATTTGAGGATCGGCAACGAGTGCCTTCCCGTACCACTTCAAACTTTCTTCGAGATTCTTTTGCATGAAATAAATGGAAGCGCGGAGGGAAAGGGCCCGTGGAAATTCCGGAAAATCGTTAATGATTCGATCAAGCGTCGCCTGGGCGCGGTCGTATTCTTTCGTCTGTGCGTATCGCTGGGCGAGGAAAAGCTGGTCAAGGATATCTTTTGCGATCCGCGCCTCTTTCTCGTTTTCACCTTTTTTCATTTTTACGTCGAGCTGAGTGACGAGCGTACCGAACCGGGTCGCGGGAACGCTCACTTTTTCCGTCACGTAACCTTTTTGCGAAATCACAACCGTGAAATATTCTCCCGAGGCTATCGCTTCTCCGACGGCCTCCTTTACGGCGGAAGTTTTCATTTCAAGTGGAGTCTTCCCCAGCGATTTCTGGGTTCCAGATTTCGGATCAATAAACGAAACATCGGATCCGAGGGGATCGCTTTTCACGACGAACGTGGAAGCGCAACCGCTCCCGAATCCGAGCGTAAAGAGAGTAAGACTGATGAGGGGATAAACCGTTCTCATACGCAGTACTCTTCGAGTTTTCCGAGCTAAAGCTTGAACTTATATGCCTTTTTGCCGGAGTTTTTAGCCATTTTTAGTGGAAACGGGAGAATTTTGACGTCGTGGGGTGAGCGTGAGGATTTTTTAAAGGAAAAAACCGTTTCACCGAAGAGAGAGGTAGGTAATTTTTCCCTACGGGGCAGAAAAGGGTAAGCATGTCTCTAACGCGCTCACATAAAATCACAATACTCCTCAGCCTGGGAGCCTCCATCCAGCTTGGGCTAGTGGGCTGCACATCGCCCAAGGTGAGCGAAGAAGCGAAGACCGCCGCCGCAGAGGCCGAGGCCGCCGCCGCTCCTATCGAGACCGCTCCTGGAACAACTCCTTCGGATGATCCGAATTTTCAATCGGAACGGACTGCCGAACTGCTGCCAGTTCCGGTTGATATCGATACCGACCTAACGAAAGTAATTACGACCGACCATCCCGTCCTAGCCCGAACCCCGGCTAAAAAGACGGAACTCACGCCGGTCGCGAATGAAACGGATCCTTCCGCGCTCGCCGATACCGGAGCCGCGCCCCCTTCCCTAAACGAACGCGGAACCGAGCCGACACCGAATCAGCCTTCTTCTCACTCGAATGACGGAACGATTTCCTACGTCGTCAAGGGAGACGACACGCTCATGAAGATCTCCTTTGAGGTTTTCGGCAATGCGTTTCGCTGGCGGGAAATCTTAAGCGCCAATAAAGAGAAAATTGGGGACTATAATAACGTACCGCGCGGGACGGTCCTCACGATCCATCTGAATAACGTGGTGGCCGTATCCAAGAATGGGGATCCGTACCTGATTGTTCGCCGGGACACGCTCGCAAAAATCTCTAGCAAACTTTACGGTACCCCCAAGCACTGGTGGGACCTCTGGGATAATAACCGTGAACTCATTCATAACCCGAATCGAATATTTGCAGGCTTCACGCTTTACTATCGCCTGCTGAACGCATTGAAGAATACCCCTCTCGCATCGACGCCGGAAACTCCGGCAGTGAAAGAGCCGAAAGTCGAGACCGCAGCGGCAATTCCCGCGGTGGAGCCACCTACGGTTACGGCGGAGGCACCTCGTTCACCTGCCGGTGACGAAAATTCGGGCGCGGAAACCGCTAAAGAATAGCTTTCAGGTCGGCGACTTGGCCGATCCAAATCGGCTGCGGAGGCTCGTTTTCGGTATCGTCTTCGGCACGAATGGTTTCGGCCGCGACGAGTAGCTCACGCCGAAAAGAAGCGGCAGCTCGCGTTTCAGATTCAATTGCCGCTTGGGACTCGAGAAACTTATTCAGGTCGGGCATTCCCCGAGTTGAACTCTCGATTTCCTCTCCGCGGAGTGCATTTAGAAGTGATTCGTTAATCTTTTCCCACCGTCGGACCGCATTCGTACGGGAACGAACCTGCTTTTCTAGGGCTTCGATCTGCGTAGTGGCTTCGTCTAATGAGGTTTCGAGAACCCGAATTCGGCAATTCACTCCCGCGTTCTCGTCCTGGAGCTGGCGAATTTCTGAACGAAGACTCTCGGATTCCGCCGAATGTCGAAGGTTTCGGGCGCTTTCAGTAATTTCGCTCATGGCTAAAATCCTTCTCGGCGTGGGAGTTCGTTAGTTTT
>JANXTV010000388.1 GCA_025352185.1 Oligoflexia bacterium | reverse complement strand
CCCTTACGCCCAAGATCGGGTATGACCGGGCCGCCGCGATTGCGAAAAAAGCGCACCATGAGAACTTAACGCTGCGAGAAGCCGCGATCGCACTGAAGGCGATTACTTCGGAGGAGTTTGACCAGCTCGTGCGGCCGCAGGACATGATTTAGGAGTGATCACACTTTTAACCGTGATCATCCTTAAAGGACGCCCATCGTCCGAAAGGGGATGATTTTTCGCCCGGACAAGGTTGGTTTTTAAAATTACGGGCCGAGGAACAATCCCCAGCCCGAATCAGAGGGTGGACCCTCTGGCGCCCGCTCGAGAGCGATCACGCATGTGAATGCGTGGTTCCCTCTTTTTTAGGAATTTTTGCTCCTTTTTTACGGGCCTCTGATAAGCCGATCGCAATTGCCTGCTTTCGACTTGTCACTTTTCCTCCCGAGCCGTTCTTTCCACTCCGGAGGGTTCCATCTTTTTGGCCGCGGACTGCATTCTCGACACTTTTCGGTGCCGATTTTGCGTTCTTAGTTTTTTTCATTTAGACCGCCTTCGACTTCTTTGGTCCGGTCTCATCGGTTACTTCTTTAGTATCCCGGTACTGTTGCGATTGGTTTTCGCGGCTTTTCTGGTCGCGCGAGGAATTCTGCTTAACGGGATTGTTCGCATTCATATCTGAGCCACCGAATTTTTTATCGGTTTGAGAGTTGCCTTTTTGATTTGAATTCGACTGGTTTTGTTGGGCCATGACGGTTCTCCTTTAAGAGTTTTAATCTCGGAGCGAGTGGATTCTCGCGCCGTTACCGTCATTACTTCAAGTTCTAGACCATCGATCAGATCCCATTAAGACCCAGAATGAGGGGGAGAAGTGGTGCCCACGTCCGGACTCGAACCGGAACGGCTTGCGCCACTGGTTCCTAAGACCAGCGTGTCTACCAATTCCACCACGAGGGCACACTCAAGGTATAAGTCCGAACGGCATCGATATCAACCCGCGTCGGTGATTATCGTTGTTTTTCGAAGTTAAACCGGGGGGAGGGAGGAGTTCACTTCCCGTAGGCTCGGCCGTCGACCATCAGGTAACCCGACTCATGGCCTTTTCGTTTCGGATTTCGATGGATCCAGTGAATGATGGCACCGTCGGGAGACGCCGGATACTGTGCGGTCGCGGCATTTGAGGTGATGTAGTCGCCACACGCTTCGATTTCCATTCCGACGGCGAGTTCCGGTAGTTTACCGAAGTCGAGGCTGTAAACGACTTCGAGGGTATCGGTCACTCCACCGTCGAATTCGATTTCAAAATGTGCGTGTCGATTTTTTTCTGGATAAACCTTCGACAGAATTCCGTGGACCCTTGCGCGCGCCAAGTACTGGTTCGCCGTGCTGGATTTCCAAGTGTGGACCGTTTCGTTCATTACGGAGAGCTGTTTTCCGCCGCCGAGGCAGGGCGGCGTCGCGTCGGTCGCAAATGCCGGGAGGGCGAAAACGAGGCCAAAGAAAAAACCGAGCGTCCGAAATCGTCTCATAGTCTCTATTCCTTTAGTTCAACTTCGCTCGTCCATTGATCGAAGGTGGGAAAATCATATGGGAGATCCTAGAAATTGCAGAATTTCATCCGTGTCCGTGTAGAAAAGACCCTAAAACCGCTCCGGCGAGATTCGCGCCGCATAAAAGAGGACTCCGGCGGACATAAAGCCCAGGACCAGAAAGGCGAAAAGAGAGAAAATCCAGTCGCGTTGGCGTAGAAAACTTCCGAATAAAAATGCCACCCGAAAGCCCGGAAGGAGGATGAGAATCAGGATTGCACCCTGAACAAAATTAAGACTTTGGAGGGCACTGAATCCGTATGCGAACTCCGCCAAATTTTTCGGGGGGTCCGAGCGCAGGTTCGAGGCTCCCGAAAGGAGTGAGTTCAGGTCCGTCGCCGGAATCCAGGACTGGGTCGTCGAATAGTTAATCAACATTCCAATAAGGAGAAGGAGCAGTGAAACTCCGACGCCACCGCGGAGTAAGACCGAGAGCCACCGCTCTAGCCGGAGGTCATTCGAATGATCGGACACCTTTAACTCCCATCTGGATAGAAACGACGACGAGAATAATTACGAAAATAATTCGAATCGTTCTTCCACTCCAACGACCGAGAAGGCGGCTCCCGAGCTGACTCCCGATGAGCACGCCGAAAGCAACGGGTCCGGCGAGTCCGGGAATAATATCTCCCCGCATGAAGTAAATTCCCGCGCTCGTAGCCGTCGTCACCCCGATCATGAAATTTGAAGTCGCCGAGGAAACTTTGATCGGAATTCGCATCGCCTGATCCATGGCGGGTACTTTTAAAATACCACTCCCAATTCCCAGAAGTGCGGATACGCAGCCCGCGAGGTACATCAGAAGAAGCCCGAGCTTTGCGCGCGTCACCCGGTACGGAATCATTTCCCGATTTTTTCCACCCGGGTATTCGGAATGGAGTCGGAGTCGGTCAGAAAGGGAATCGGGAGGGACCTCGCGGAGGGCTCCGGTATCTTCACGCCTCCGTAACATCGCGTAGGCCGACCATCCAAGGAGTACCGAGAAAAGAAGGTAAAGTCCGGAAACCGCGATAAAGCTCGCGACCGCGACTCCGGTCAGGGCCCCGAGCGTCGTGCCGAGTTCCATGAAGATCGCGACTCGAACGTTCGTCATTCGCTCGCGGACATACGCGGCCGCGGCGCCCGAGGACGTTGCGATCACCGAAACCAGGCTCGCGCCGATTGCGTACTTTATATGGACGCCCATCACCAGGGTGAGAAAGGGGATGAGGATGAACCCGCCGCCCAGTCCCAAGAGTGCTCCGAATGCGCCCGCCACCGACGAAACGAGGGCGAGGCACGTCTCGAAGGCTAAGGGGTGAGTCGCCAGGTATTCATGCATTACTTTTGCGCTGCCGATCCTGGCGAATTTTTTCGTATCTCTGGTTCATTTGTTCAGTGAGTTTAGCGAGCGTCGGGAATGCGTCCGAAATTTCAAGATCGGAAGGGGCAGCAGCGAAGTAAGGGACGATGAGGTCAGAATCTTTCTGATCTAAAACTGCTTTTCCGATTCGAGCGACCTGGGGCACTTTTAACCGCCCTGCGGCAACCTCGGCTAAGGCAATTTCGAATGCGGAATGAAACGGAACGATCCCTTCGGGCAGGGGTCGACCGCGCATGCGCCGGATATAAATCGCGAGAGTTCGGGTCGGAAACTCTTCGCGGAAGCGAGCGAACACTTCTGGGTCGAACTCAGCATCATCCCCGATAAAGATAAACGGCTGCTTATCTTTCTTTTCGAGATTCGAAAGCGAGCGAAGCTTATAGGCGAGTACGTCTTTCTGGCGTAACCAGTCTCGTAAAATTATCGTCCGGGATGGAAATGCGTGGCGATCGAGGAATCGCCCAATTTTTCCCCGGATCCAGAGCGGGGAGGAGCTCAGGAGTACAAAAGGATTTTCATTCACCCATTCCTGGAAAAGTTCAGACATCCCGGCGTAACTCTGTTTCGCAAAAAGCCCACGGATCACGGTCTTTAGACGATTCGTGGTATGCGAAATCTTTAAGGTATCGTCAAAATCGGAGACGAGGACGAATGGCGAAGGGGTCATGGCTAACCTTCCTCGTCCGAAGAAGAGTGGGAATGGTCGTGGCCCGTGTTCCCCTCCGCCGGATGACATCCGTGCAGTTCCGTCGATTCGCGGAGATCCCCTCTGCCGCCGACCCGAAAACGAGGAATCTGGCGTTCGGTCTCAACGCTTCCGCATTTTGGGCAGGCGCTCCCTTCCGAAACGTCGGCTGAGCGTACGATTTCTTCGTACCGATGTGCGCATTTTCTGCAAAGATAGTCGTAAAGAGGCATCTCAGTCGTAAGTCTAGACCCTCTCTTGAAAGCTCGAAAGCTTCGTGTTTAAAACGAAGAGAAACGATCCCATAGCTCAATTGGATAGAGCACTAGCCTTCTAAGCTAGGGGTTGCAGGTTCGAATCCTGCTGGGGTCGCCAATTCGCATCGGCATTAATTTGACGGAAAGTTCGGTACGCGTATGAGTAACAATCGATCCACGTCCTCTCGTAAAGTAGTGATCACGGGGGCGACGGGTAGCCTCGGACATTCGGTATTGAATCGATTCCTAGAAGCGGGCGACCAGGTGATCGCAATCCACGCGCCGACCCAAAAAGTCCCGGCGACCCCGGGGGTGGAGTGGTTCGGTCTAGACCTGACGGTTCGGAAGTCCGTCCTCGATTTTTTTAACAAGGTCGGCGACGTCGATGCGGTCATCCACTGCGCGGGTGGTTTTAGGTTCGGTAATATCGATGCGCTCTCGAGTGAAGATTTTAGTTTTTTAAACTCGGTAAACTTTCAGTCTTCTTTTTTCGTCGCTTCGGGAGCGGTACCCGCCATGAAGAAACGAAAAAAAGGAGTACTCCTCTTCGTAAGTTCGAAAGCGACGCTCACCCCGGCCGCCGGGATGAGTGCTTACGCGGCTTCGAAGGCTGCAATTAATGCAATGGTCGTTTCGCTCGCGGAAGAGCTTAAAGCCGACGGGATTCGGGTGAACGCCGTGCTTCCTTCCGTGATTGATACTCCGGTAAATCGGAAAGACATGCCCCACGCCGATACTTCGAAATGGGTTTCACCCGAAGATATTGCCGAAATTCTTTACGACTTAACCCTGACCAAATCGAAGTCGATCACCGGGGCACTGATACCGATCAGTGGTCGCATGTGACCCAGAAAAAAAATAAAAAGTATTCTATTAGCCTCGCCGACGTTCGCCGTGCGGGAGTCGTCGTAAAAAAATACCTCCCACCCAGCCCGCTGCTTTTTAATCAGTGGCTGAGCGATGTGTACGGGTGTGAGGTTTATTTAAAGCTAGAGAACATGCAGCCGATCGGATCCTTTAAGATCCGGGGTGCGACGAATAAAATCGCGTCGCTCAACGCGAAAGAGAGAAAGCGCGGAGTGATCGCAGCCAGTGCCGGTAATCATGCGCAGGGCGTAGCGTGGGGCGCGAAAAAACTCGGAGTAAAAGCGACGATCGTGATGCCCCGGGGGGCTCCGCTCGTAAAAATACAAAGTACCGAAAATCTCGGAGCCGAAGTCATTCTCGAGGGAGATACCTATGACGAGTGCTTCGAAGTGGCCCAAAAACTCGCGAAGAAGAGTGGAAAAGTACTCGTTCATGCGTTCGACGATCCCGTAGTGATCGCCGGACAGGGGACGGTCGCGCTCGAACTCCTAGAACAAATGCCAGAAATCGATGCGATCGTGTGTTCGATCGGCGGCGGGGGACTCATGTCGGGGATCGCTACGGTCGTACGCGAGCTTCGCCCGCATACGAAACTTTACGGTGCTCAAGCTTCCGGGGCGGACGCGATGACTCTTTCCTTAAAAAAAGGAAAACCGGTGAGTTTGGCTCGGGTGGAAACATTCGCGGACGGAATTGCGGTGGGGGTGACCCGCCAGGGACCCTTCGATATTCTCCGAAAATCGATTACGAAAATGCTCACGGCTGACGACGAAAGTATTGCCGCAGCGATCCTCACTCTCGCCGAGAAGGCTAAAGTGGTCTCGGAAGGTGCCGCTGCCGTCTCGATTGCGGTGATGGATCAGTTAAAGAAAGAGCTTAAAGGGAAGAAAGTTGCGGTCATTATTTGCGGCGGGAATATAGACGTGAACGTCTTAAATCGAGTGATTGACCGCGGGCTGATTCGAAAGGGCCGCCGTCTGCGCGTGAACGTGATGATTTCGGATCGTCCGGGTTCTCTCGCGAAGCTCACCATTGCCATCGCTAAGGCGGGCGCTAACGTGATCCAGGCCATTCACGACCGAAGCGAGCCGACGACCACGATCGATCAGACGGAGGTCGCCCTGACTCTCGAGACGCGAGGTCCCGACCACAGTCGCGACGTGATTCAAGCGATACGTTCGGAAGTCATGGACTTAAAGCTCACGTAAAGCGTGAGATTCCGAATCGTTCTAATTACCTTTTTCTAATTACCTTTAATGACGACGCGCAGGTTTACCAGACGACCATTCAGCTGATCGATCGGACGTTGCTGCGGAATTTCGGGAGTGAACACACCGGGTAATTTTAAGTCCCCGATCGCGGGTTTCGGCACCGACTTATCGTTCGACTGGGTTTCTACATTCATCCCAATATTTTCGAGCGTCTGTTTTCCGCCCTGTTTCGGTCCTTCTTCGGCCGGGCCTTTAGCGTCGCCCTTATCTCCAGATTTTCCTTTATCGGCAGTTTTGTCGCCCGATTTCTCTCCCGACTTATCGCCGTCTTTACGATCGCCGCTTTTTTCGCGGATGGCCACTCGCAGTTCGGCGCAGTCGCCGATCGGGAGTTCGACGAACTGTTGGGCGACTGCGAGCATCATCGGCTCCTTGGCCTGGTTGGTGAGGCAGTGCGGACCGGCGCTCTGCCCGTAACCGCGAGACAGCGCGACCAGGTCGAGGAACGGGTCTCGGCGTGGTTGGCCCAC
>JANXTV010000540.1 GCA_025352185.1 Oligoflexia bacterium | reverse complement strand
GCTGAACGAAACGGAATTTAAGGACCTCTACACGAAAATTCAAAACATCACGCTCATGGCGCCGTCGACGAAGTCCGTGCTCATGATCGGCGAAGAGGCACTCTCGAAATCGATCCTCCGTTTAGGGGCGATCGACTTCTTTTCCGTCGTCTCTAGGAAACCCGCGATCTGCGATTTTAAGCCAGTCGAAGTCGAAGTCGCGATCGCCCGCCTCCAGGAACGCGGCGGCGAATCGGATGCGCCGGTCCAGGTCCTGCGCTTCGCGAACCGCGTTCCGCTCCAGTTCGATAAAGCGGCGTGCGCAATCGTCCAAGCGATTAACACCGTTTCCTGGCGCGCTTACGGGTTAGGCCAGCCGAAAGAATCACTCCCTCTCGGCCCTTACATCATCGCGGTCTCCGTCGTTTCGCCGTTCATTAAATTTAAGAACGCTTCGAAAGAAACCGTGGATGCGTCGGAAGAGCTCGTCGAAGAAATTCGCCGTGCGCTCATCCAAGCCGGCCAACGACTCTCGAAACACATTAAGAAAGAATTCCGCGCGAACGACCTCGAGGAGAAACTGCGCTATATCGAACAGTTCGGCCCCATTCTCGTCGATGGCCTCTGCCGGATTACGAAGTCGAATGACGTTCGGAAGAAGAAAGCCCAAGACGGCCTGATGAAAATCCTCGGTCGGGACGCCTCGGCCGCCGAAGCGGCGTTAGAAGAAGCATCCGTTAAGCTTGGAAAAGCCACGAAGGCCGGCGAATCCGGCTCGGAGTCGGGTGATCCATCGGTCGAAGTCGACGTCATCGATGTCGATCAGATGATCGACGCGAAGAAGTCGAAGAAGTCGGGTAAGTCTCCGAAGGGCGAAAAAGCCGGAAAGTCGTCCAAGGCTAGCGCCTCTCCGGCGGCTAAGAAACCCAAGATCATCCTCCCGAAAAAGTCGGCGACTGCTTAAACGTTCCCGCGCGTGATCCACGCGAATAGAAAGACCTTATGGCAAAAGATTCATCCGGAAAAAAACGTAGTGGCGGAGTCGATGCAAACGATCTCCCCGAATTTTCCCGCGAAATCTGTGAAGCGCTCCTCGCGGACTTAGAGCGCGCGAAGCGTCCGGTTCTCTACGCGACGAAGTGCTCCCTCGATAACGCTTTTTATAATCATAAAGTCGGATTCCTCACCGCGGGCGATAAAAAGGTCGCGACCGAACTAAACGTCAGCTCGGTAAAGAAAATGTCCCGGGCGATTTTCCTCCTCGAGATCATGCTTCGAAACCTCGAGAATGGCGGCGTGAACACGAAAAGGGAGCTTTACTACATCTCGAAGGGCGAAGTGAAGAATAAGCCTGCCCTCCGTCCGCTCGATTTCCAAGACCAGGACGAATCCGATTCCGTGATCGATTTCATCTGCGAAATGCTCGAGTGCTACCGCGAAGATTTCAACGTCTACGCGAACGACCGGGGTGGACAGACTTACTCCCAGAATTTAATCGTGCACGAAACGATGCCCGACGGCGAAAAGGCAACGGTCGACCTCTCGAAACTCGGAACGAGCCCGTTCCAGCCGAAGAATCGTCCGCAGAACCTGAGACTTACGACGAAGAAGAAACTCGATTTTGCCCTCGTCGTCGAATCCGAAGGTACGGCGAACACGCTCGTCGCCAACGGATTTACGAAGCGTAATAATGCGCTCGTGATCGGTGCCGCCGGAGTTCCCTCGAACGCCGTGCGCGGCTGGTGTAAACTCATTCAGGATGAACTGAATATTCCACTCTACTTCTTCGGTGATCTCGATGCGTACACCATGCAGAATATCTTTCGGACGCTGAAGGCCGGTTCCGCCGCCTCGCTCATCCGGAACCAGGATTATTCCGCGCCGGACGTAAAATTCCTCGGCGTGCTTCCCGAGGATATTAAAAAGTACGACCTCCCCGATTACGGCGTGAAGGAAAATGACGCCCAGGAAGTACGCGCGCTAAAGAAGGCCCAGGATGCCCTAAAGAACGATCCGTTCTTCCACGATAAGAAGAATAAAGGACTCACCGATATCCTGAACTGGCTTTTAAAGAATAAACGGCGTTGCGAGCAGCAGGCTTTTTTCTCCGTAAATCCACGGGATCCCCTGATGCCCGAGAAAATCATCCTCGAGAAGATTAAACGCGGAAATTACGTGTAACCAAAGCGAGTAGGCTAAACGCCCGCGGATGGGCGGGCTAGGCCCGACCGTAGCGGCCGTTTAGCCGTAACTGTTCGGTTACTGACCGAACGATTACGCGGACTTCCGTCGTTCCATCTGGACCGCGGGCTGCTCCCGCAGGTCGCACGTCTTAAAGGTGAAATCGAGCGAGTCGAGTTTTAGGAACTTCGGCATGATCGGAGTTTTCGGCGTACCTAAAGTTTCGTGGAGGCCCAGGATATCGCTGATCATCCGGATTACGAGGAGGCTCTGGGACCCGTAGGTGCTCGCCCCGAAGATCGGGAACGAGCTCTCGCGCGCGAACACGAGCATTTTTTCGACTGATTCGTCCGTCGATGCGTAGCTCGGACGTGGCCAGAGAAAGCGGTCGACGATAAATTCGAGCGACGGATGATCGTACATATCTTCCCGGTGCAGCATGAAGTCTTCGAAAGTGAATTCATTTCCGTGAAATTTATAGACGTGGGTGCCGAGTCCGATGATGTAGCCGGAATAGAGGGGGAGATTCAGCTTTCGCGCCTCCCGGTGGAGCCAGACGTGCGGGCGGAGGGGAGACACGTCGATTTCGTCAATCACGACATCGAGATCTGACACGAATTCTTTCGCGTTTTTTTCGGTGATTCCGTCATCGGACTCGGCACCCACGTCTATAAATTTCACGGAAATGAATTCACTTTCGAAGACTTCATGCTGCACCGGGAAGATATGTACGATCATCCGTCGCTCGA
>JANXTV010000518.1 GCA_025352185.1 Oligoflexia bacterium | reverse complement strand
AGCGTGATCGTCGGCCGCGCACTTCCCGACGTTCGTGACGGATTAAAGCCCGTGCACCGCCGGGTTCTCTTCTCGATGAACGAACAGAACATTACGTTTGGTCGCCCCTTCGTAAAATCCGCCCGCGTCGTCGGGGACGTGATCGGTAAATACCATCCACACGGAGATACTGCCGTTTACGACGCCCTCGTGCGGCTCGCGCAGGACTTTTCCCTTCGCTACCCGCTCATCCGCGGACAGGGAAACTTCGGTTCGGTCGATGGGGATAGCCCGGCCGCCATGCGGTACACCGAAGCGAAAATGGAAAAGATCACCGACGAGCTCCTCGCCGATATCGATAAGGAAACCGTCGATTTCGGACCGAACTACGACGACTCGCTTTCGGAACCCCTCGTACTCCCCACCCGCCTGCCGAACCTACTCATTAATGGATCGAGTGGGATCGCCGTCGGGATGGCGACGAACATTCCGCCGCATAACCTGACGGAAATCGTGAACGCGACGATTGCGCTGATCGATAAACCAACCCTCGTTACCGACGACCTGCTGGAATTCGTGAAGGGCCCGGATTTTCCGACGGGCGCCCTCATGTTCGGCGGGAATAATATTAAGGAAGCGTACCGCACCGGACGCGGATCGGTCACGATGCGCGCGCGCGCGGAGATCGAGACGATGAAGAACGAGCGGGAACGCATCGTCATCACCGAGATCCCCTACCAGGTGAATAAAGCGCGATTAATCGAAAAGGTCGCGGATCTCGTGCGCGATAAGAAGCTCGAAGGAATTTCCGATCTTCGGGATGAGTCCGACCGTACGGGAATGCGAATCGTGATCGAGACGAAGAAAGGCGAAAACGCGAACGTCATTCTAAACCGCCTCTATAAACTCACCCAGCTCCAGGATAATTTTTCGATTAACCTCCTCGCGATTCACCAGAATCAGCCGAAGACGTTTAATCTCCGCGACATGCTCTGGGCTTTCGTCGAGCACCGAAAAGACGTCGTCGTTCGACGGACGATTTTCGAGCTTCGGAAAGCGGAAGCTCGCGCGCACATCTTAGAAGGTTTAAAGAAGGCGGTCGAGAATATCGACGAAGTGATCGCGCTCATTAAATCCTCCGCCGGCCCCGAGCAAGCAAAGGACGCCCTCCAGATTAAGTTTAGCTTCAGCGAAATCCAGGCCCAAGCCATTCTCGAGATGCGCCTCCAGCGTCTCACTGGACTTGAGCGCGATAAGATCATCGACGAATATAATACCGTCTTGAAACTGATCGGATACTTGAAAGAAATTCTGGCGAGCGAAAAACTCGTGTTCGACATCATTCAGGGCGAACTTCGGGAAATTCTCGAGAAGTTCGGCGATAAACGCCGGACCGAGATCGTCTATAATGCGACGAGCGAGTTCGAAGAAGAGGAACTGATCGCAGATGTCGAGACTCTCGTTTCGATCACGCATACGGGATACATCAAGCGTACGGACCCATCGCAGTTCCGCTCCCAACACCGCGGCGGCCGCGGAATTAAGGGAATGAGCACGGGCGAAGAGGATTTTGTCACTTCGATCTACCATACGAATACCCTCTCCTACCTCCTCTGCTTTACGGATAAGGGCCGTCTCTACTGGCTGAAGGTTTATAAGATTCCGGAAGCATCCCGTACGGCAAAGGGGAAGGCGATCGTGAATCTCCTTTCGCTCCAGCCGAATGAGAAGATTAAGGCGATTCTCCCGGTTTCGGAATTTAAGGAAAACGAATTCATCATGATGGTGACGAGGAACGGGATCATCAAGAAGACGGCGCTCGCCGACTTCTCGAACGTCCGGGCCTCCGGAATTATTGCCCTCACAACCGACGATGGAGATGAGCTGGTCGTGGCTCGCCTCACGAAGGGCACGAACGATATTTTCCTCTGCTCGAGAGAGGGCATGTCGATTCGGTTCCAGGAAGAAGATGTCCGCACGATGGGCCGAACGGCTCGCGGTGTGATCGGAATGAGCCTCGACGAAGGCGACCTCGTGATCGGAATGGAAGTTCTCGAGCGCGGGGTGGATTCGAAATTCGAAGTTCTGACCGTGACCGAGTCGGGTTACGGAAAACGGACCCCGGTTGTCGATTACCGAACGCAGTCTCGCGGCGGTAAAGGGATCATTACGATGAAGACGAACGATAAAAACGGAACCGTCATGGGTTCCCGCCAAGTCATGCCGGAAAACGACGTCATGCTCGTTTCGAATAAAGGCCAGATGATCCGGATTCACGTGAACGGGATCTCCGAGCAGGGCCGAAACACGCAGGGCGTGCGCCTCATGACCCTCTCCGAAGGGGAGAAGCTCATGTCGTTCGAACTGATCGCCGAAAGCGATAAGGTCATCGAAGCGGTGGTCGCGGCAAGCGAAGGGGGTTCGAACGGCGCGTCCGATACGCCCGGAACTCCTGACGACGATGAAACGGTTCATTAAAAGTGATGCAACGGGGACGACCGGAAACGATTAAAAATCTTTCGGTCGTCCTTTTTCTTTTCTCGCTCGCCGCGGGCGCGACGGGATGCACTTCCCAAAACCCCCGCGACCGGTTTCTTCTCGCGGAACGACTTTGGCAGGAAAAGAATTATTCGGCGGCGGTCGCCGAATACGAAAAAGTTACCCAGAAGGATCCCTCGAGCGAACTCGGAATTAAGGCGGCCCTTCGCGCGGCGATGACCCAGACCCTTTTTTTAAACGAGAACCTCGGGGCCCTTCGGAAATTAAACCGAATCATCGAACTGAACCGCGAAAGCCCCCTCGCTCACGAAGCCTATAAACAAATCGGAGAAATTCTTTTTCTTCGGCTTGAGCAGTATGAACAGGCGATCCAGCACTACGAACGGATGATCGAGCTCTATCCGGAAGATCCGTCGAAGGATGAGTACACTTACCGAATCGGGAAGGCGCAGTTCCACCTCCTCCATTTCGAGGATTCGATCCGTACGTTTCGAATCGTTGTGGATAAATACCACGGGTCCGAATGGGCAAAGCGCGCGCGGTTTGAAATCGGGGTTTCCGAACAGACGAAGGGCCACCAGCTTCAACAAAAGGAAGCGCGCCTGGCGAACGACTCCTTCCGGGAAGCTGTGAAAGAGTTTACGGCGTTCAGCCAAACGTATCCCACCGACCCCCTCACCCTCGAAGCGAAGTTTGAGATCGGAAACTGCTACGAGGAAATGGATCAGGTTGACGCAGCATATAAGGCGTTCGAGGAAATTCGCGCGCTGTATCCAAACCGCACCGTCGTCGAAATGAAGCTTCGCCGTATTTCGGAGCGTCGGAACCAAAAGAATCTTTGAAGTCGGGAGCGGGATGAGCGAGAAGGACCCCACGGAAGAAACGATGTTAAGACAGTTCGGCATTTTTGCCGTCGTCTTGAGTGCGTTCATCGGATCGAGCGGAGCGGGAGTCGGAATCGGATGGCTGCTTTGGAAAAAAGCAGGTTTTCCCTGGTGGACGATCCTGATCACTTCCGGGCTCGGACTCTATTCCGCGAGCGTCCAAGTTTACCGCTACCAAAAAAAGTTACAGAAGTAAGAGCGACCTATGATGATCCAAATCGGAACCCAAAACGTAAACCTCCGACCCTTTATCGGGGCGACCATCGGATGGGCCGTCGTTTGCGTGGCCCTGATTTTCGGACTGTCCTCCGACCCTGCCGCGGCGCTTCGCGGGTGGGGAGTTTTCTATTTTTTGGGCGTTACTGACCTGTTTTTTCTAGTAAAAACCATTGCGGCAGTAATCGTTTTGATGTCAGATCAGGGGGCCGAAAATAGGTCAGCCTATACTATCCAAGCTCTCGTCTTCGGGAGCTTGAAGATGCTTTGCTTAGCGGTCATCGCGATCTTCCTCTGGAAGTTTCCGGAAGCCGCGAGTCGAGGAAGTCTTCTTGGATTGAGCGGTTTAATTGTGGTTCCTCTGGCGGGTGGTTTTTGGTGGAGCCAAGGCCAGCTTAAAGAAGTGAAGAGCCAAACTTAACAAAATAAGTTAACAGAGATTTCGAAGATGCACGAATCACACGGTTTTAATTGGTACACGCTGATTCCGGGACTGGAACATGCTCCCGCCCACGTCGTTCACAGTCTGATCGTCGCCGGTCTGATGGTGATTACGATGTCGATCGCGCGTCTTTCGCTCGCGAAAGCGCACGCGAGTAAAGACGGCGCGATCCTCCCGGCACCGACCCTGACGTACCGAAACTTCTTCGAAATCCTCGCAGAAAAACTCTTCGGCCTCTGCGAACAGACGATGGGCCTCCACGAAGCGAAGATTTTCTATCCGTTTATCGGAGCCCTGTTCTGCTACGTTTTCTTTTCGAATCTGATCGGATCGATTCCGGGATTTCTTCCTCCGACCGATAACTTAAATACGACCTTCGCGCTTGGGCTGTTCGTATTCGTTTATTATAATGTCGCCGGGATTAAGGCGAACGGACTGATCACCCATTTAAAGCACCTCATGGGTCCGGTTTGGTGGCTCGCGTGGCTGATCCTGCCGATCGAAATTGTTTCTCACGTGTTTCGCCCTCTCTCTCTCGGACTTCGTCTGCGCGGGAACATCATGGGTGACCACGTGGTTTTAGGAGTTTTTAACGGATTGGTTCCAATCGGCTTGCCCGTGATCTTTCTCGGGCTTGGCGTTTTTGTGGCCTTTATTCAGGCTTTCGTCTTCTGTTTGATGACGATGGTCTACATCTCGCTCTCAACGGCACATGACCACTAAGAAAGGGTTAAACATGCTACGTAAACTTCTCTCCGTTGTCGCTTTCCTCACGATCTTCGCTACGGCCGCTATGGCCGAAGACGGCGCCGCTCACGCGGATGCTTACGCATCTCTCGGAGCCGGTCTCGCGATCGGTATCGCGGCATTCGGTGGATCGCTCGGCCAAGGTAAGGCAGCATCCAGCGCTCTCGAAGGGATTGCTCGGCCGAGTAGCGCGCTTCGCCGCACCGCCGACCAGAGCGCCTTCGCTCTCTGCAGTCACCCTGGCGTGCGTCGGAGAGGTGCGCGGTCGCGAGCTCGTGCGCCACAACGTCTTCTTTTCAGACGACTGCGCTCGAGAGTTTCGAGAGCTCGACCAAGGAAGGTTGCCGAACGAGCCGACGCTCTACGTATGCGCGCAAGACCGTGAAGACGTGACGAACAGAGCTTCTGGTGCGGAGCGCTTGTTCGTAATCGTCAACGCGCCCCCGATCGGGCGAGGCGAATCCAGCGAGCTTTCGGAGCACGCATGCGAGGAGTTGGTATGGTAGACGTTGG
>JANXTV010000500.1 GCA_025352185.1 Oligoflexia bacterium | reverse complement strand
GTCGCTTCATCGAGATGGAGTTCGACTCGCGAGTCCGCCACCCGTAGTTGTTCCTCAAATCGTTCGACTACTTCGCGGACTAGTACCGAAAGGGAAAATTCCTCGAACCGGAGGGTGAGTTTACCCGACCGGATTTTTGCCACGTCGAGGAATTTTCCCTTTCGGTACTAGTCCGCGAAGTAGTCGAACGATTTGAGGAACAACTACGGGTGGCGGACTCGCGAGTCGAACTCCATCTCGATGAAGCGACGCTCGGGACTTGGGATCGTGGACGGATCGAACAAATCGTGGTGAATCTTTTTTCAAATGCGGTAAAATATGCCCCTAAATCCGTCGTCGGCATTTCCGTAGGGAACCGAAACGGGAACGTTTTTATTTCCGTTCGAGATCAGGGCCCCGGAATTCCGAAGGAAAAACAGGGTATGATTTTCGAGCGATTTGAACGGGCGACCTCCTCGCGAAGTATTTCGGGACTGGGCCTGGGGCTCTACATTGTGAAACAGATCGTCGATGCCCATCACGGCGAAATCAGCGTCGACAGCGATACCGGACGGGGAGCTACATTTACGGTAACGTTGCCGGTTCACTCCGGTCTGCTACCCACGGCGGGGGTTCCGTGAGCGTAAAGTTACTCATCGTGGAAGATGATCTCGATATTCTGGAAACACTTCGGGAACTACTCCAGGGTGAGGGATACGACGTCGAGTCGGCCCTGAATGGGGCCGCGGCACTGGAACTCCTTAAGGCTCTCCCCGTTCTTCCCGATCTGATCCTCCTCGACTATATGATGCCGGTCATGGATGGTCCGGGATTCCGAGTGGCCCAAGTTGCCGATCCGCGGATTGCCTCGATTCCGGTACTCCTCATGACGGCGGATCCGAATCCGGATACGAAGCATCGGCAGATCGGCGCGAAGGGATTCCTTAAAAAGCCACTCGATATCGAGCTATTTTTAGACGAAATCAGGAATTGCTTAAAATAAAAGCGACGGAGATTTGCGGCCTAGCGTAGCCAGCCCGAGCTGGGTATAACTCTCCTGATGCTTGCATTCATCGTCGGATTTATCGTCGCTTTTATCACCGCGATTCCGGTTGCCGGTCCGATCTCGGCTCTCGTTTTTAGCCAGGGAATGCGTGGCAAGATCGTGCTCGGTCGGGCGATCGCGCTGGGTGCTGCGCTGAGTGAAGCCGTTTACGCCTTTCTCGCATTCTGGGGGCTTAGCCGAATCGCGCCCTCGTCGCCGGGTATTTTCCGAGTCTCGAACCTTATCGCGGCGGTAATTCTTACGGCCCTCGGAGTTTACTTCTACCGTTCGAAAAAACTCCGGCAGCCCGGGACCTCGAATCACGCCGATCCTGCCCGTCGGGTCCGCGCCTTTCTGCTCGGGGCGGGAATTGCCGGGATGAATTTTTCTCTCTTCGCGACCTGGGCGGCATTAATCGGCACGCTTTATTCGACAAACTGGCTTGAGTTTTCCACCGTGAACGCGGCGTTCTTTGGAGTCGGAGTCGCTGCTGGAATACTCACGTGGTTCGTTCTTTTCCTCGAACTCATTCGGAAGTACCGGGACCGGCTCCCAATGGGAGCGCTCGATAAATTCTTGAAAGGGTTTGGAGTCCTCCTCATTGGCATTTCACTGATAATGGTCTTCCGGCTGTTAAAGCATTAAAATGTGACTCGAGATATTTTCGGGGATAGTCTTATACCCCCATTTTCTTCGGGAACTTCAGCGTGAGCGCATCGTTCATTTGCTCAAGCTGAAACTTCTCGGAATCTACTTCGGCCGGAGCCGGGAAAGAGTGGTGGAAGCTCGAGGTATAGTACGATGCCGAACCCTCCTCCTCGGACTTCTTCTCGACCTGTCCCGAGATACTGATCTCGCCGTCTTCGACCTTCACTTTCAGTTTCTCTTTATTTAGATCCTTAATCGGGATGTCGTAATAGACGAAATCCTTATCTTCGCGGGTCTTCACTTCCGCATCGGTCCCGTCGGGCGCACCGAAACGACCGAGCATCTTGTTCCGGAGTTTTCTCATGGATTCAAACGGGTTTCCCCCTCCCGCGAAGAGTGGGTCGTCCCTCAACGGATCGAAGTCATCTACCGTGGAGGTTCTCTCGGACTTGGTATCCTCG
>JANXTV010000497.1 GCA_025352185.1 Oligoflexia bacterium | reverse complement strand
CGCTCCCGAGTCCGAGCGAATTCGCTAATGAGATCGCCGCCCGGTAAACATCTTTCTTCGAAATGCCAAAAACCTGACTTACCTCGCGAGCCGCTCTGGAGGCCGATATCCCGGAATTGAGAAGGCTTCTTAATGCTTTCTCCCAGTCGCCCCCGGCGGTAGAAGCGTCGCCCGATAGGTTTTCTAAAATCTGCACTCCGATGACCCACTCGCCGCGGATTTCACCGGCCGCGCGCGCGCTTAGGATATGCGAAGTTAAATCTTTTAAACAGCCGCGGTAGAATTTCTCGTGGAGCTTGGTGAGCTCCTTCCCGATCACGGCGTTCCCCTCCGGCGCCCGCTCCGCGAGGAACGCGAGGGTCTCTTCGATCCGCTCGGGACTCTCAAACCAGACCGCGACGACGGAAAAAGGGAGCGCACTCACCCGCTCCCATTCGGCTTCCTGATCGCCCCGCTTACGCGGAAAGAAACCGCGAAAAAGGGGGCTCCCCGAAGTAAAGCCGGTGACCGAGAGGAATGCGGTTAAGGCCGAAGGGCCCGGCACGGGGGTCACGACGACGCCCGCTTCCGCGGCCCTCCGCACGAGTTCCGCACCGGGATCACTGATCGCGGGAGTGCCCGCATCCGAAACGAGCGCCAACTTTTCGCCGCTCACGAGGCGACGAACCCACTCCTCGATCTGGTCGGGCGTGGCGTGCTGATCCGCGCGCTCGAGACGTTTCTCAATCTGGAACGCGTGGAGGAGCCCCAGGGTAACCCGGGTATCTTCGCAGAGGATCCCGTCAACCCCCCGGAGGACCGCCACCGCCCGGGGCGATAAATCCTGTAGATTTCCAATCGGGGTCGCGACGACAAAAAGTTCGCCGGCAGCTGCGCCCGGCTTTTTCTTCGGCATTTCTTGCCTCTTTTTAGTGCTCACGCTCTCTACCATAATCTTTTTAAGGGGATTATTCAGATGAAATCGCAATTCAAAAAGGTCGGGGACACGATAGTCGTTTCGGTGGATGGAAAGCTCGATTACGAGACCCAGGACCGCTTCAAAGAAAATCTCCAGAAGGTCGCGACTGCCACCGCGAAGAATAATACGGACTCCGTCCCGACGAAGGTCATCTTCGATATGGAAGGCCTCGAGTTCGTCGGATCCAGCGGAATCACCGAATTCATCCGCACCCTAAAAGATTTTGGCACCGCTACCGACCAGAAAGCCCGCATCCTAAAGGCTTCGAGCGAATTTAAGAAAGTCATGCGCGCATTCGACGACGAGCAGACGTTTGAATTCGCCGAGCCGGATGCGCATATCGGCGCGAAGAAAATGCTGGATCAGTAACGAGTTACGGCAAAGCGCCCGCTGCGCCCGGGCGCCACGGGCGCTTTGCCTACTCACTTTAGATTAAAACTCAGAACCGCGAGAGGCACGCCCACTTCGAAAGAAGGGTGTGCCTTTCCACTTTTAGCCCACGCGAGAGACGCCGTGGAAATTTCCCTCGCGCCCTCCCCGAGCGGCACTTCGCCCATCGAAACGGGAGCTCCCGCCGTGGAATAAGCTCGGTCCCGTTGGTCGACGAGGTAAAATCCGTAGACGGTACCGACGAGCGCGCCCGCGATCGCGCCAAAGAGGATCGACGAAGTACTTTTCGATAGCGGATAAGTAATTAATCCGGCGCCGATTCCAAGGAGCGTCCCACTGCCGGCGGCTCGGAGAACAACCGTGCGGTCCTTCATCGCGTATGCGGGAGGCGGAACCGCCATGACTCCGAGGACCACGAGGGAAATCAGAAGTCGTCTGAAAACATCCATCCCCTAAGGCTAAGGAATCTCGCCTAAGACCGCAACTCGATATTCCGGTACCAAAACCAAACGCGCCCGTTCGTCGAAAGAAAGTCGATGCGAATTTCGCGAAACGAATTCCGGGTCCGGAGATCCATACGCACGAGGTAGAGTTCGACGGCTCGGAGGAGCTTCATCCGCTTCGAAAACGGCAGCGCGACCTCCGCGGATTCCCATGCATTTTCTGTCCGCCCGCGGACCTCGACGAATACGAGGCATTCTCCCTGTTTCACGACGAGGTCGATCTCCCCCACCCGAAAGCGAACGTTTCGCTCGATGAGTTCACACCCCCGCGCATGTAGAAAATCGAGTGCCGCGCGCTCCGTTTTCTCGCCCCTCGAGACCCGACTCGGAAAATAGCGACCCGGCGGGAATGGACTGGGCTCGGGACGAATTTCGGGCGTGGGACGACGATTCGCAGGACTAAAAAGAGACGGCGGAGGATTTTTCATCTCTCGCGTTGTTTCAATACGCGGGCCAAGACATGGACCGAGACGCAAACTAAAACGCAGGCCGCCGCTACCTATGCCCGCGAATTAGACGAGGCCGAGGACTTCCTTCACGGGAGCGAAACTTCGACGGTGAATTTCCGTCGCGCCGAGTGTCCGGAGCGCGGCCTGGTGCTTCGGAGTTCCGTAACCTTTATGGACTTCGAATCCGAATCCGGGATGCAGATGCGCGAGTTCGCGCATCCATTGGTCGCGGTAAACTTTCGCCACGATCGAAGCGCACGCGATCGAGAGGCACCGTAAATCGCCCTTGATGATCGCCGATGCGGACCCCTTAAACTGTTTCGGAATAGCGTTGCCGTCGACCAGCACGTGATCGTACGCGCCGAGCTCGGTCGCCGCGCGC
>JANXTV010000377.1 GCA_025352185.1 Oligoflexia bacterium | reverse complement strand
CTTTTTCGGATCGAGCAAGGCCTTGAAGACCTGCTTTTCGTCCCAGAATTTTTGCCACTTTGCCTCGACCGTCTTGTGCGAATAAGCCATGAGAGGGAATATAGAAGACTGAGGTGAGGAATGGAACCGTTTAGCCTATCGAATGAATCCGGAATACAGGATCGTTATTCGCCGACGAGCATTTGCTTTGGATGCGGTCCGGCGAACCCGAAGGGACTTCGTATACGGAGTGTCCCCGTTAAAACTGAGGGTGGAGAGCTCGAGGTGCGGGCGATCTGGACGCCCGAGCCCTTCCACGAAGCTTTTCCGGGGATGCTGAACGGCGGCATTATTGGCGCTCTTCTCGACTGCCACTCGAATTGGACCGCCGCCTACCATCTCATGCTGAAGGCGGGCGTCGATTCTCCGCCGTGTACCGTGACTTCTGATTTCCACGTGACGCTAAAACGCCCCACTCCCTCCAACGGCCCGGTATACCTGCGCGCGAAAGTGCGGGAATCGAAAGAGGACCGCGCGGTGATTGAAGCTACGCTCGAAGCCGGGGGTAAGATTACTGCGACCTGCGTCGGAACTTTCGTGGCGGTAAAACCCGGGCATCCCGCCTATCACCGGTGGTAGAATAGAGTTTATGACCCCTAAGTACCGTGGCGATGATAACGACTGGCTCGACTCTGAAAAAGAGCGGGGAAGTCATGGGTCAGGTCGACTGGCAAAAAAGAAAAAGCCGAAGGCCGGGTATCTCGTCGTGACCGAAGCGACCGCTACGGTCACCGAGGTTTTTCCGAATCAGTGCCGAGTCTTGATCGACGATGAATCCGCCGAGAACCGTGATTTCGCGTGTACCTACCGGAAAGCAAAACTTCCGAACCCCGATATTCGCGAACGCGCCCCCGTCGCGGTAGGGGATCGCGTTCGGTTTGAAAAAATAGGAGCTCGTGACGGCGTAATCGACGGGGTCGCCGAACGCCGGAATCTCCTCGCACGTCCCGCACCCGAAAGCGCCCAGCGGCACGTGCTGGTTGCGAATATCGATACGCTCGTGATCGTAGCGGCGTGCCGTGAACCCGTCTTTACTCCGGGTCTCGTCGACCGATTTCTCGTGGCGGCCCAGGCGCAGGAAATCGAGGCGATCATCTGCGTAACGAAAATGGATCTTTACGAGGGCGGCGAAAAGCCGTGGAAACTCTACGCCGACATCGGTTTCAAGGTGATCGAAACCGGCTCGAAGGATGGGGAAGGCGTGGACGAACTCGCGGAAACGATCGACGGAAAGCTCGCGACGTTTTGCGGGCATTCCGGCGTGGGTAAAACTTCGATCCTAAGCGCGCTCCGCGGAGAAGAAGTGGGTCGTACCGCCGAGGTCAGTACTTCGACGGGTAAGGGCCAACACACGACGACCGGCGCCTACCTCATTCCGGGGTCGAAATTGATCGATACGCCTGGAGTACGGGCGTTTGGACTTCTCGACATCGAGCCAGATGAACTCAAAACTTTTTTCCCCGAATTTACGGGGATGATCTGCTCGGAATCCGACTGCCGCCACCGATATGAAGAAGGGTGCGGCGTCCAGGAACTCCCTCGCTACCCGAGTTACCGGCGAATGCTGGAGTCACTCATCGCGGGCGAAGGTTAAATCAGAAAATAGAGAACCCCGTCCGACCCGGGAATCCGGACCGAACGGGGCATATGTAAGCCGACTTACGCCTTTTCTTGATTACTCTAGTTTAGTAACGATTCTGCCGCTCCTTTCGTTCGAATCGTTCTGGCCGGCTATTTGGACCGACATTTCTTTCGAGGTCGACGCTCCAGACGGAGAAGACTTCGAAAAGACTTACGAGACTCCACCACCACCTCCGGTGACTTTCGATATTTAAAGGTGGCGAAGATCCCGAGCTCATTTTTTCCAGGCGTAAGAATCGCACTCGGTTTTCTCCCGATACGACTTCGATGGATGCTTGATCTTCATTTTCTAGGACGGGGCTTACATTTAGATTTTTCATAAATTCCTAAGGTTAAGGGTGCACGGTTCCGGCGAGGCAAACGTCCGTGTGGACGCACGTCGGCCTCGCCGGTTTTTTCTCGACGTTTCGCGATGGCGCGGAAAGCACGAGAGAAACGGATAAATAGAGTTCGTTCGAGAAAAACTCGAATGAAACAGCTTAGTTAATCAGTGGAAGGCTGAATTCCGGGATTACCGGGGAGGGTTCGTCAGCGACGAGAGTCGGAGGCGATTCCCATGACGGTAATTCCCGTAAGTGTTTCGGGAGAAAGTCCTAAGGTATATTTGGTAAACTGCATGGTCGCCTCCTTTCGGGAGAGTTTCGTAAGGAAAATAATTTCCATTACGTAACTAGAGAATAAATAAAAATGCGAGAAACCGCAAGGTTTCTCGCATGATTTAGTTTTATAGTCCGTGAGTAGAGAAAGTAATCAGTGCGCTCGCTAACTCCAGAGAACTGATTTATCGATCGAAAATTTCCTTTGCCATAATCAGGCGTTGGATCTGCGAAGTTCCTTCGTAGATTTGATAAATCTTCGCATCGCGCATGAGTTTCTCAACCGGATATTCTTCCGAGTAACCATACCCACCGAAAACTTGGACGGCGTCGGTCGTTACCTTCATCGCCATATCGGCCGCGAACGCTTTCGCGAATGCGGCGTACTTCGTATTCCGTGCGCCCGAATCGATTTCGACGGCAGACTTCCAAACGAGTAAGCGAGCGGCTTCGATATTCATCGCCATTTCGCCGATCATGAAACTCACGGCTTGGAATCCCGCGATGGGTTGGCCGAATGCTTTTCGAGTGGTCGAATAGGCGATGGCTTCGTCCATCGCGCGCCGGGCGAGCCCGACGGCGCCGGCCGCTACCGCGGGCCGAGTATGATCGAACGCGCCCATGGCGATTTTAAATCCTTCGCCTTCTTTACCGAGTCGGTACCGCTCCGGCACGCGCACATCTTCGAAAGTGATCCCCCGGGTATCACTCGCACGCTGGCCCATGTTCCATTCTTTTTTACCGACCACGATTCCCTTCGTACCGGCGGGTACGAGAAATCCGCTCATGCCTTTATGCTTCAGTGTCGGATCCGTGTAGGCGAGTACGAAATACCACGATGCTACCGAAGCGTTCGTGATCCACATTTTCGATCCGTTAATGACGTAATCACCGCCATCTTTTTTCGCCAGGGTACGAATTCCCGAAACGTCCGATCCCGCGCCGGGTTCCGTCACGCAGTAAGCGGCGAACTTCGGTTCCGCCGTGAGCTGCCCGAGGAATTCTTTCTTTTGTTCCTCGTTCCCGGCGACCATGACGGGGGCGGCGGCGAGGACGTTTGCTTCCATCGCCGTACAGATCCCGGTACAGCCGTAGGCGAGTTCTTCCGTGATGATGCATCCGTCGATCACGCCGAGGCCCAGTCCGCCGTATTCCGCCGGGATGTGGGTATTCATCAGTCCGAGTTCCCAGGCCTTCGCCGCGATTTCACGCGGGAACTCACCCTTTTCGTCGTGGTGGGCCGCTTTCGGGATAATTTCTTCCTTAGAAAATTTGCGGGCGAGTTCTTGGAGCTGCTTTTGGTCGTCGGACAGGGTAAAGTTAATCATAGTAATATAGAGTGTAAATCTCACCCTCCGGGACCGCAACCATGGCAAATGCATCAAACCGAAGGACTCGGTCGCAAAAGAAGAAGACCCAGATTAAACGCGCGCGATCCGAACGGGATCGCGATGACCGGGTTCGGGTTGAAAAGTTTTTAGAACGCCAAAAGACTAACGATCCCTTCGGAAAGTTCTGGCGGGAATGGGTCGAATCTCGGCGCCACCTGGATGCCCTGCTCGCAGACCTCCCAAAAAATAAGAAATCCGAGTGGGCCCCTCGTATTCAGGCCCTACTCCGGATCCCTTCGTCTCTCGCCGCGGAACTGGGCATCGGCTTAATGGCCGGCGAGCCCTGGAATTTATCCCCCGAGCAACTCTCCGAGTGGCCGACGGCGGCCCAGGTGTTTAAGGCACTCGAAGCGCATCCCGAAGTTGCAAGAAATCTGGCTTTCGACTCAAGCGTTTCGCCCGACATTGTCGCAGAGAGCCAGATCTACGGAACGGTCGATGATTTTCCCTCCGAAATGATCGCCCAGTGGGAAAAAGACTGGGGCGCAAAGGTTGCGAAGAAGCTCGCCCTAGAACTCGCGAAACCTCCGGGAGTTTCGCTTCGGGTACGACTCAAGGAAGACCGCGAAAAGATTCGAAAGGAACTCGAAGCACGCAAGGATGCGCTTTCTCCCGTATCGCCCGTAGGGATTCGGTTTGAGGGCTATAAAGCCGTTATGGCTTCGGAAGGTTTCCAGCGGGGAGCATTCGAAATCCAGGATGAAGGGTCCCAGCTCCTCGCAATCGCTGTCCATGATCCGAAGATGGTGCTCCCTTTACTCACGAAATCACCGGGCGAGGAGACCCATCCTTTTTCGGGTGAAATTCCGAAAAAAGGATTTCCGCCGATTACCGTAATCGATGCGTGTGCGGGAGCGGGAGGGAAGACCCTGGCGATCGCCGATCTCATGGGTGGAAAAGGGCGTGTCTTCGCCTACGATATTTATTCCTCGAAAATCGCGGCACTGCGGCGCCGGATCGGGAAAGCTCAGATGACGAACGCGAAAGCGATCCAGCTGGAAGAGGGGAATGAGGAAGTCACCCTGAAGGAGTTCTTCGGTAAGGCGGACGCCGTCCTCGTTGATGCCCCTTGCTCCGGATGGGGCGTTCTTCGGCGGAATCCCGATGCGAAGTGGAAAGAGAACTTCACGGCGCTTGAAAAGCTTCCGGAGCTGCAGAGTCACCTCCTGAACCTTTATTCTCGCCTAGTGAAGCCCGGCGGACGACTCGTTTACTCGCTCTGCACTTTCCGAAAAGAAGAGTCGGAAGCCGTTTCGGCCCGGTTCTCATCGGAGCACCCGGAGTTTACTTCCATCGGCGGCGGATACCTTGGCCCTTCCCAAACTGACGGATTTTATCTCCAAATCTGGGAGCGAAAGACGGAGCCAGCCGAGCGATGAGTCGCCCGGTTTGGACTGCGCTTCGTACGGCGATTTTCCAGTGGGACGCGGAGACGGTTCACCATTTCTTCGTCCGCCTCATCGCATTTACCGGCCGATTTTGGGCGGGTCGGGTATTTTTACGGGTTATTGCGGGAGCCGGGCTCCGCGAGACGTCGGTACCGGTAGAGCTCCTCGGAATGAAGTTCCGAAATGCGATTGGACTCGCGGCGGGATTTGATAAAGAGGGTCTGCTTATCCAAGCCCTGCCTCACCTCGGTTTCGGATACGTCGAAGTCGGTACGGTAACTCCGCTTCCGCAGCCCGGTAACTTAAGGCCCCGACTATTTCGGGATGCGGAGCGGTTCTCCCTCTTTAACCGAATGGGATTTAACAGTCCGGGGGCCATCGAAGTGGCAAGAAATGTCACTCGTGCTAGGCGGAGCGGAACGTTGCCGGGTGATTTCCGCATCGGGATTAACCTCGGTAAGAATAAGGAAACTTCTGCCGAGAATGCGGCTTCGGATTACGCGGTCGCGGTTCGTCCGTTTGAAAACCTCGCTGACTACCTCGTCGTAAACGTCAGTTCACCGAATACGCCGGGCTTGCGGGATCTGCAGACTGTTGATTCGCTTGAGAAAATCGTTACGGCGGTTCGAACCGAACTCGCGACGTGGAAAATCTGCCCGCCCGTCCTCTTGAAGATTGCACCGGAGCTTGGGGGAGCGGCGCTCGAGGACCTCATTCGTTCGGAAACGAAAATTGGAATCGATGGGTGGGTCCTGACGAACACCCTGGGTGGATATTGGAAGGGTGGAAAGGGCGGATGGAGTGGCGGAGCGTTAGGAACGCTCGCTCGGGACCGATTAGAGTCGGTGCGCTCCCGGAGTCGTCTGCCGATTCTTTCCGTCGGAGGAATCCTTCAAGCTTCGGAGGCGAAGACTCGAATGGATCGCGGTGCAAATGCAGTCCAAGTTTACACCGGCTGGATTTACTTTGGTCTGCGATGGATCCCCCATCTGCTTCGAACGCTCGCGAAGTCGTAGGTCGCACTCGAAATAAAAACTGCGGTAAAAAGCCTTTGAAATAGCCTAAAAAGCAAAGGCCCCGATTCGTTTCCGAATCAGGGCCTTTCCTAAAACAATCAAAGAAGAGAGTTACTTCTTCTTTTTCTTAGCAGTCTTCTTCTTTGCTACTTTTTTCTTTGCAGCTTTTTTCTTCGTTGCCATCGCTATTTCCTCCGTTAAAGACATCGCACCAAAGCGTGTCTATCTTGTCTTAATGTTACCTTGATCTTAATCCAGTGCAAGCGTCGAAATGAAAAAAAATCACTTTTTTTATTTTTTTCTTGCCACCCGTTTCGCTCGGAACTTGGTCTCTCACGTCCGGATGTGCGAAGAAGGATGTGTAAGACCGAGTAATAAAAAAAGCGCTCAAGAAAAATCTGAAAGTGCCGAATGACGACTGAAGTACGAGAAATACCGCCACTAGAGCCGAAAGAGCGGCTGAAGCGGAAGAGAGAACGGATCGCGATTTTCTCGCTGCTCTTCCTATTTCTCACCCTAATGGTGCTGGAATTCAGGATTAGCCGGGTCTCGAGCACCCTCCCTTTCGTAAACTCTATTTTCTTCTTCGGGCTGGTGAATCTGAACATCATCATCCTGATTATTCTCCTCTGGCTGGTCCTCCGGAACGTCGGGAAGCTCTTTATCGAGCGCCGAAGAAACGTCCTGGGTTCCCGCTTAAAGACGAAACTCGTTGTTTCGTTTCTTTCTTTTTCGATCATTCCGACCCTCCTTCTCTTCGTGATTTCTGCGCTCTACATCAACACCACTTTCGATAAATGGTTTTCGATTAAAATCCAAAATACCCTGGAAACCGCGCTTGAAATCACGCGGATCTATTATCGCGGTGCCGATCAGACGGCCTCCCATTTCGCGCAGCATATTGCGAAAGGAACGGCGAGCCGGCTTTCATCCGGACGAATTAATCCGGAGAAGTTACAGACTTATCTGGAGTCCCAGCGGGAGCTTCTGGCGCTCGACGTAGTGGAATTCTACTCGGGCCCACTCGAAGAGCGGGTGATGGCCGTACGAACCGCCGACGACTGGGAAATTCCGGCGCCGCGCGTCTCGCTTGACTTACTTGACGGTGCCTTTGTCGGAAATCCGGGGAGTGTCATCCATCACGCTGGGAATGGGGACTGGGTACGCGCACTCGTACCGGTTAAACTTCCGAACTCCGAATCCATTCTCGGAGTCGTCGTTGTGAGTCGGTACGTACCGGTGACGCTCGTAAACAAGGTGGACGAGATCTCTAGCGTGATCCAGGACTATAAAGACATCAATCCGTTGAAGTACCCGGTAAAAACCGCCTACTTCCTGATCTTGATCCTGATTACGCTCGTGATTATCTTCGTCGCGATCTGGATTGGACTCTTTATGGCACGCGAACTCACCGTGCCGGTTGAGCGTCTCGTAAAGGGCGCGCAGATGGTGGGTGCGGGAAATCTCGACATCGTGATCCAGGGGTCCGGCCACGACGAGATCGCTACTCTCGTGGAATCCTTTAATAAAATGACCCGGGATCTGAAAGAGAATCGAGAACGCCTTACGGAAGCGACTCGCGATCTCGAGCGGCGGAAAATTCAGCTCGAAGCGATTCTCGCGAACGTCGGCGCGGGCGTGATTTCCCTGGATCAAGACGGACGCATCTCGACGTTTAACCGAGCCGTCTCGCAACTTCTTGAAATTCCTCCGGATCGCGCCCTCGGTCGCCACTATCACGATGCGCTGACGGGGGAGGCGGCCGCTTTACTGATCGTTTTTGAGAAGGCGATGAACTCCTCCGCTCCTCTCCGATCACCCGAAGTGCTTCAAGTGAATCTAAAAATCGGCAATACGATTAAGTCAGTGGCGGCGATCGCGACGTCGCTACCTACCGGCGCGGTGGTCGTGATCGACGATATGACTTCGCTCGTGAAGGGGCAGCGCGAAATGGCCTGGCGGGAAGTAGCGCGGCGGATCGCCCATGAGATTAAGAATCCGCTCACGCCGATTAAACTTTCCGCCCAGCGACTCCAAAGAAAACTCGGCGACTTGACGGGCAAGGAAGGAGCTCTACTCCGCGAATGTACCGAAACGATTATTCGGCACACCGATGAGCTGAAGGAAATGGTAAACGAATTTTCCGACTTTGCCCGTATGCCGGAAGTAACGCTGGCCGAGAATTCGCTCGAAGAATCGATTCGTGAAACGCTTTCGCTTTATGAACAAGCGCATACCGACGTCCGATTTAATTACCATGCGGATCGAAATCTTCCGCCGTTTGCGTTTGATCGCGACCAGATTAAACGCGTTCTCATTAACCTTTTCGATAACGGAGTTTCCGCCGTACGGGAACTGAAGACGGAAAAACGAATTGATATCACGACCCATTACCACCCCTCCCTCGGCATTGCGGTGATCGATTTCCGCGATAACGGTATGGGAATGCCTGAAGACGTGAAATCCCGGGTGTTCGAGCCCTATTTCTCAACTAAAGTGGGGGGGACGGGCCTGGGCCTCGCTATTGCAAAACGCATCGTAGCCGACCATCATGGATTTATCCGGGTCCAGTCCGCCCCGGGTGAGGGGACGCACTTTGTAGTCGAGCTCCCGACGGTTTCTAAACCTAAGGTATAAAATGTCACGCAGTGTCCTGATTATCGACGACGAAGCCTCGATTCGGAGTTCCCTCGAAGGCGCCCTGAAGGACGAAGGATATCGCGTCCGGGTCGCCCCGTCAGGCCGCGAGGGAATCGAGATCCTTCGGAATGATCCGACCGACGTCGTGATCCTCGATATCTGGATGCCGGATATGGACGGGCTCGAAACTTTAAAGCTCATTAAGTCGGAATGGCCCGATCAGTCGGTCATCATGATGTCCGGGCACGGCACAATCGATACCGCAGTGCGAGCAACTAAACTCGGCGCGTTTGATTTCCTGGAGAAGCCCCCGTCGCTCGAACGCCTTTTGGTCCTCCTCCAGAACGCCGCCTCGGTGCGAGATCTCGCGCGAGAGAATCAGGCCCTCCGGAAGCAAATTAATCGGTCGCGCCAGCTCCTCGGAAAGAGCGCGGCGATGCTGCAGATTCAAGCCCTGATCCGGCAGGTGGCGCCTACAACGGGATCCGTACTGATTACCGGGGAGAACGGAACGGGAAAGGAACTTGTCGCCCACAGCGTACATGCCCTTTCGAGTCGTTACGCGAAGCCCTTCGTGGAAGTGAATTGTGCGGCCATTCCGGAAGAGCTGATCGAAAGCGAACTCTTCGGTCACGAAAAGGGTGCGTTTACGGGGGCGACGAACCTCCGGCGGGGAAAATTTGACTTAGCCCATGAGGGAACTCTCTTTCTCGATGAGATCGGCGATATGTCGATGAAAACGCAGGCAAAAATTCTGCGCATCCTTCAGGAACAGAAGTTTGAACGCGTGGGGGGGACTCAGACGATTTCAGTCGATGTAAGGATCGTCGCGGCGACGAATAAAGACCTACGCCTCGAGATCTCGCGGGGGAATTTTCGGGAAGATCTTTTTTACCGGCTGAACGTGATCCCTTTTCACGTTCCGCCGCTGCGCGACCGTGCCGAAGACGTTTCGCTGATCGCCGCCCACTTTCTGAAAGAGTTTTCGGTCACCCACGGAAAGAAACTGCGGGCGCTGACGAAGGAGGCGATCGATCTCCTCATGGCCTATTCTTGGCCGGGAAACGTTCGGGAACTGAAAAATTTGATCGAACGCCTGATGATTCTGACCGCGGAGAATGAAGACGGCCTACCCATCACCGCTAATCATCTTCTAACGCACCTTCAGACGGATGCTCACTCGGCCCAAATTTCGAATCGGGGTGAGGGGTCGAATCTCTCCTCCATCGCGGCAAAGAATCTGCGCGACGCGCGGTCGGAGTTTGAGAAGGATTTTATCCTGAAGACCCTGAAGGAAAACGACGGAAATGTTTCGAAGGCCGCCTCCGTTTTAGGGATTGAGCGTTCGCACCTGCATAAGAAAATGAAGTCCTACGGAATTGAGTCTTAAGCGTTTTAAAAAACGCCGCATTATGCCATGATTTAGGCTTATGGCAGAGAAAATCACTCCCCGTTCCCAGGACTTTTCCCAGTGGTATCAGGACGTCGTCCTCCAGGCGAAACTCGCCGACTACAGCCCGGTAAAGGGCTGCATGGTGATCCGCGCGAACGGTTATTCGATTTGGGAACGCATCCAGGGAGATCTCGATCGACGAATCAAGAAATCCGGCGCGAGGAACTATTACTTTCCCTTCTTTATTCCGGAATCATTCATGAAGAAAGAGGCGGAACACGTCGAAGGCTTCGCGCCTGAGCTCGCGGTCGTCACCCATGCCGGCGGGAAGAAACTCGAGGAGCCCCTCGTCGCTCGCCCGACTTCGGAAACGATTATTAATTCGATGTTTGCGAAATGGATTCAGTCTTACCGCGACTTGCCGCTCATGATTAATCAGTGGGCGAACGTCGTCCGGTGGGAGATGCGCACGCGCCTTTTCCTCCGCACGACCGAATTCCTCTGGCAGGAGGGACATACCTGCCACGCGACTCCCGAAGAATCGGAAGCCGAGACCCGCACGATGCTCGGAGTCTACCGGGACTTCGCCGAGGAAATCCTCGCAATGCCGGTATTCTGGGGACGGAAAAGTGATAATGAGCGTTTTGCGGGTGCCCTCCGTACGTACTGCATCGAAGCGATGATGCAGGATAAAAAGGCGCTCCAGGCGGGTACGTCCCATAACCTCGCCCAGAATTTCGCGAAGGCCTTCGAAACGAAGTTCCTCGATAAGGACGGAACCCAGAAATTCGTTCACCAAACTTCCTGGGGAGTGTCCACGCGCTTAATCGGAGGAATGGTGATGACCCACTCCGACGATAAGGGGCTCGTCCTTCCGCCACGTCTTGCCCATACCCATGTGGTGATCGTTCCGATCATGCCGAAGCCAGAAACAAAGGCGGCCGTCGTCGAGGCGGCCCAGAAACTTCGTGCGGCGATCGAAGCTGACGCCGCGGTGAAGGGCCTTCCGTACGAAATTGGCGTGCTCGTCGACGACGACGACCAGAAACAGGCCGGATGGAAGTTTCATGAACACGAATTAAACGGAACTCCGATTCGGATCGAGCTCGGACCACGCGATCTTGAAAAAAGCACCGTCGTCATGACCCGCCGGGATTTGGGCGTGAAAGAATTCGTTCCGATGGCGGACGTACCGGCTAAAATCGCTCGCGATCTCGCAGCGATGCAGAAAGAACTCCTCGAGAAAGCCCGCGCATTTCGAGATGCGAACACTTTCGAAATCGATACCTACGACCAGTTAAAAGAAGGCGTCGAAAAGGGCGGCTTCTTTATCGCGCCTTGGTGCGGGGACTCGGTCATCGAAAAGAAAATTAAGGAAGAAACGAAGGCGACGATCCGCTGTTTTCCCCTCGATTCGAACTACGAGCCGAAAAAGACGGATAAGCCTTGCTTCTATACGGGTGAAAAATCGGAAAAGAACATCCTCGCGATTTTTGCGCGGAGTTACTGATGGCTCGCGCCCCGAAAAAGAAACCCGTCGTCGAAATAAAAAAAACGGACCTGATCATTGCCCTCGATTTTCCGAAAGGTGAACTTGCCTTAAAGGTAATGAAGGAGTGCGCGGGTCTTTCGGTGATTTGGAAAGTCGGTTCCGAACTCTTTCTGGCGGAGGGACCGAAGTGGGTTCGCGATCGCGTTCGTGAAGGCCACCGAATCTTCCTCGACCTGAAGTTCTACGATATCCCGAATACGGTGATGAAGGCAGCACTCCAGGCCCAGGATATGGGCGTGGAAATGTTCACGCTCCATCTTGCGGGGGGACCCCTCATGATTCGCGCCGTGCGAGATGAGCTCGAGAAGCGCGCGACCGCCCGAAAGGGCGAGCGTCGGCCGCTGATTTTAGGGGTTTCGGTACTGACCTCCTACGATCAGCCCACTTGGGATGACGTGAGTTTCGCCGTCGGGGGTAAGGCATCTAAAATTCCCGATTCGGTAAAACGCCTCGTCGCGCAGGCCCGTTACTGGGGAGTGGACGGTGTCGTCTGTAGTCCCCACGAGATCAAGATTGTTCAAGCCGCGGATTCAATTCTCTATACGGTCGTCCCGGGAATTCGACCGAAAGGTTCGAAAGCGGGCGATCAGGCTCGCGTGATGACGCCGAAACAAGCGGCGACACTCGGGGCGGGGGCCGTGGTCGTCGGCCGGCCGATTACGGAGTCGAAGGCTCCCCGGGCGATGGTTGAAAAGGTCCTTAAAGAACTCGATACCCCGATCGGTATGCCGGTGAAGGAAGTTTGATGTCGAATTTAATTACGGTTCGGAATCCCCACAGCGTGCTCGCCGCCCTCGAACGTCGTCCCGAGGACGTCGTTTCCGTTTCGGTGAGTGCGGGCGTCTTAAATGGCGGAGATGAGGCTTGGAAAAAAGTCGCGGATCTCGCGCGTCGGCATAAGATTTCGACTCAGATGGTTGCTCCGGAGCGTGATTCGCGCCGTGAGCGTGGCGGCCGGGGCGATGTAAAGGAGTCCGGTCGAACTTCGGCGAATGAGGCTCGAATTCAGCCAAAAGAACCGATTTCTGCCGATGAACTCTTTAGTGGCGCGAAGGCGCGCGCACACGGAAAGGGTATCTGGTTAGCCCTCGATTCACTCACCGATCCGCATAATGTCGGCGCGATTTTTCGAATTGCCGGTTTCTTCGGCATCCAAGGAATTCTCATGACCTCGGAGCGTTCGGCACCCCTGACGGGAACGGTTTACGATGTTTCCTGCGGGGGGGTCGAAACGGTACCGCACACGGAGCAGATTAATCTTCAACGGGCGCTGGAAGTCGCGAAAGAAGAAGGTCTCTGGGTCCTCGGAACAAGTGAGCACGCGAAGGAAAGTTACCTCACCTTAAAGCGAGATTGCCCGTGGCTGGTCGTGATCGGGAATGAAGAAAAAGGGATGCGTCGCCTGACGGCGGAAGCGTGCGACGTGACGGTTTCCATACCGCCGCTCGGTGAAGTCACCAGTCTGAATGCTTCAGTCGCCGCCGGTGTCTTAATTTCGCGACTGATGTCGAACTAGAAATAGTGTCTAACGACTAGTTCGAATCCGTGACTCGCGTTTCGTGTTGGAATCGAGCGACTTCGGTCGCGATTCGGCGGTTCCGCGCTTCGCGGTCTTCACCTTCTTCTTTATTAAGGAAGTAATTCGCCGTTACTCCGACTAAAACCAGGCCGACGATGAAGACTCCACCGAATGCGAATTTGCACTGCCCGTCGCATTTCTTTTCCATAAACCCCCGCCCCTAATAGTTAGAGTTTATCGAAACAGTGCGTTAATCGGAATGTGTCTTCTCCGACCCACGTAACCTTCGGGTGAGTTCGATTTTACCGCAGTTTTACGGGGAAAATCCTAGATTTTCAGCTTTTCGACGGCGTGAACGTGATCCAGCCGGACGGGCCAAATCAGACCGCTCGATTCGCGCAAGAAAAGGAATTCGCCGCGAGGAATTTCTACGACCCTTTCAATTCGGCCCGCGATGGGCGAGATCTCACCGTGCGAACCGTAGAATTGGAGTACCACTTGGGTCGCTCGCTCGCGGTAACCGTCGTAAAGATCGCGGTAACTTTTTTCGACGGGCGCATAATTTTCTTTTTGGAAGAGTTGTGAAATCGAGGCGACGAAACTCAAGCTAAAGAGTTCACCCGTGCGCGAGTTTTCGAGATGTTCGGACGGAGTTTGAACACACGCCTGATGGTGGGCAATTCGGGCGAGTAAAATTTCTTCGTCCGTTCCTTCGATTTGAAGCCATTCGTCGACGAGTTGGGAATCGGCTTCGGGGTGAAACTGGAACCCGTACGCATGCTTTCCGATTTTAAAGGCCTGGTGCTCGCAAATGGAACTCGCCGCGAGGACCTCGGCGCCGGGGGGCGGGGTGAAGGTATCGTAATGCCATTGGTAGAACTTCGGCTTCGTACCGGCCGCGCTCATGATGGGATCCCGCGACCCTTTTTCGTTCAGGGAGACTTCGAACCAACCGATTTCGGGGTGGGGGTTTGCGGAAACTTTTCCGCCGAGGGCACGTGCGAGCATCTGGCCACCGAGACAGATACCGGCAATCGGGAGGTCGGCGTCGTAAACACGTTTCATGAATCGCAGTTCGTCCCGAATCCAGGCGTAGTCGATTTCGTCGTTTGCGCCCATCGGTCCGCCGAGAGAAACGAGTCCGCTGATCGCTTCGGGAGCGGGAAGGGCTTCACCCGCGTAGATCTGGATGACCTGCGAAGGAATGCCCTGCGACTCTAATGCGCGGCGCAACGCCGCCGCATGCTCGTGGGGGGCATGTTGGATAATGACTACCGGGAGTTGGGAGGCGGGTCGCTGCGGCATGTTATCGTCGTCGTCCGTGGGGTTTTCTGTTCTTACTCTAACCCCGAGATCGTCGGAACGGAGCGACATTTCGCGAATTCCAAATTTTTTTTCTGCGCGTTAGAGCGCCCGCGCCTCTAAAGTGGCCACTTTGAATTTTCACGCTTTTTACCGGAAGAATTGCTGATATGACGAAGGCGAAGTCGTGAGCAGTGAGTTTTTGGGCTGGGATAGCTCAGTTGGTAGAGCAACGGTTTTGTAAACCGTAGGTCAAGGGTTCGAGTCCCTTTCTCAGCTCCATTAATTTACTGTTGGATTTCAAGAACGGCTGACGTAGAAACTAAACGCTTCTATCTAGTCGAAGGCGAAACTATGTCGCTTCAATCTCGGGGTCTTCCCGGGGGTTGGAGCGGTTGATTTTTAAGGCGATTGGAATGGGTGTAAGCGGAGAGATACCCAAGTGGCCAAAGGGATCAGACTGTAAATCTGACGGCGTTAGCCTTCGAAGGTTCGAATCCTTCTCTCTCCACCACTTCAAATCCTCTCGAGGGATTAAAACTTCGAGAGGATTTGAAGTGGTAACTCGGACGAAACGAAAGTTTTGCTCGGGATACTGCTGAAAAATAGGTGCGGGAATAGCTCAATTGGTTAGAGCATCGGCTTTCCAAGCCGAGGGTTGAGAGTTCGAGTCTCTTTTCCCGCTCCATATTTTTGAAAGACTTGTGAAAACAGGTTTTGCGCTCTTGTAGCTCAGTTGGCTAGAGCACTCCCTTGGTAAGGGAGAGGTCTCGGGTTCGAATCCCGACAAGAGCTCCATTGTTCACTCTATGTAGATGGGGGTGAGTGGGGAGGCCGGTAACGGAATTCTTACGAGGAAATCTACCCAAACGCGTCTCGAAAGAGACGATGTGTTTTCAAACAGTTCGATATTATTAGCTGTGGAGGCCTAACAGGTATGTCTAAAGAGAAATTCTCACGAAGTAAGCCGCACGTGAACATCGGTACCATTGGTCACGTCGACCATGGAAAGACCTCGCTCACTGCCGCGATCACTAATACCCTTTCTAAAAAGGGTCTGGCTCAAGCCCGCTCGTACGCTCAGATCGACAACTCTCCAGAAGAGCGCGAACGCGGTATTACGATTAACACTACTCACGTTGAATACGAGACGGCGAATCGCCACTACGCTCACGTGGACTGCCCTGGTCACGCCGATTATGTTAAAAACATGATCACCGGCGCGGCGCAGATGGACGGCGCGATTCTGGTTTGTTCCGCAGCTGACGGCCCGATGCCTCAGACCCGTGAACATATCCTCCTTGCTCGTCAGGTCGGCGTTCCAGCTATCGTCGTGTTCCTCAACAAGTGCGACATGGTTGACGATAAAGAACTCCTCGATCTCGTCGAGATGGAAGTTCGCGAACTGCTCACTAACTATAAGTTCCCGGGTGACTCGATCCCGATCATCAAAGGATCTGCAGTGAAAGCTCTCGAAGGCGACCAATCCGAAATTGGCGAACCTTCGATTCTTGCATTGATGGAAGCTTGCGATTCCTACATCCCTCAGCCGAAGCGCGAAGTGGATAAGCCTTTCCTGATGCCGGTCGAAGACGTGTTCTCGATCTCGGGTCGTGGAACGGTGGTCACTGGCCGCGTTGAGCGCGGAGTCGTTAACGTCGGAGACGAAATCGAAATCATCGGTATTCGCCCAACGACGAAAACGGTTTGCACCGGTGTCGAGATGTTCCGTAAACTTCTGGACCGCGGTGAGGCTGGCGATAACATCGGCGCTCTCCTCCGTGGAACGAAGAAGGAAGAAGTTGAACGCGGCCAAGTTCTGGCAGCTCCAGGATCCGTTCTTCCTCACAAAAAATTCAAAGGCCAAGCGTACATCCTCACGAAAGAAGAAGGCGGACGCCACACTCCTTTCTTTAAAGGATATCGCCCACAGTTCTACTTCCGTACTACGGACGTGACTGGTGTTGTAACTCTTCCGGCAAACGTCGAGATGGTTATGCCTGGCGATAACATCGAAATCGAAGTGGAACTGATCACGCCGATCGCGATGGAAAAAGAACTGCGTTTCGCTATTCGCGAAGGCGGCCGCACCGTAGGTGCCGGCGTCGTTGCACAAATCATCGAGTAGTCGTTTCGCGGCGATTCGCTGCGAATGACGAAAGTCCTGTCTAGCTTCCGCAGGGTGGAGAGCCGCAAAAGCTCTCCACCCGTTTGGAGTTTAATGGGAAGCATAGTTTTGCTTTTTAAACTGTTCTTAAGGAAGAGTAGGGCAGTAGCTCTAATGGTAGAGCGGCGGATTCCAAATCCGTAGGTTGTGGGTTCGAATCCCTCCTGCCCTGCCATTTTTAAGGTATCGATTATGGAAAATACGAATCAAAAATACGTAGTCATCGCCTTCACGGCCGTCAGTGTCCTTCTGGGATACCTCGTGTTTGCCGGGCTCTTTAAGCTCGCGGGCGTCTACGATTTCGAGTCGAAAGTGAAGAATATTGACCTCGTAATCCGGCTCATTTCGCTGGGTTTGGGTTTACTTCTTTTTATTGGTTTATATAAAAATGATTCCGCGAATCAGTTCACGCATGAAGTGGTTACCGAGCTCTCTCGAGTAACCTGGCCTACGAATAAGGAAACCTGGTCGGCAACCCTCGTGGTCGTCGTCATGGTCCTAATCACGGGAGTTCTGCTGGGATTGGTCGATAAGTTCTGGACGCTTGTGATCCAGTGGATTTTATAATGGAGATCGCGATGTCGTCATCCGCAGATATGTCTTGGTACGTAGTTCATACCTATTCGGGTTACGAAAATAAGGCGAAACTCGCGCTGGAAGAGCGCGTTCGCTCCGCAAAGCGGGAGTCCGACTTCGGCGAAATCATCGTTCCGGAAGAGAACGTGGTCGAGTTGAAGAACGGCCAGAAGCGGACGACGAAGCGTCGTTTCTTCCCGGGATACATTCTCGTGAAGATGAATCTGACCGACGAGACTTGGCATATCGTAAAAAATACGCCTAAAATCACGGGGTTCGTCGGCGACCGTCTGAAGCCAGTTCCCGTCCCCCAAGACGAAGTCGATAAAATGACTAACCGCATTGCGGAAGGTCAGTCGAAGCCCCGGCCGCGGATCGCTTTCAGCGAAGGCGAGAAGGTTCGGGTGGTCGATGGACCGTTCGCAAACTTCAGCGGCGTGATTGAAGGCGTGAATCCGGATAAGGGTAAAGTGAAGGTTTCCGTCAGTATCTTCGGACGATCGACCCCCGTTGAGCTCGATTTTATTCAGGTTGAAAAGATTTAAAAGTTCGTGTTAGGAACCGCAGGTAAATAAACTACCTCGAAATATTCGCCCGTAATTTACGGGCTTAGCATTAAAAAGGATCCGAAGCCGGCATCTCCGTCGTGAGGGCAAACCGGTGGAAGGAAAGTACCATGGCAAAAAAAGTAACAGGTCAAATTAAGCTCCAAATCCCTGCCGGACAAGCTAATCCAGCTCCTCCAGTGGGTCCCGCGCTCGGTCAACGTGGCGTGAACATCATGGAATTCTGCAAAGCGTTTAACGCTAAAACGCAGGATCAAAAAGGCATGATCATTCCGGTGATCATCACGGTTTATTCCGACCGTTCTTTCACTTTCGTGACGAAGACCCCGCCTGCCGGGATCCTTCTCCTGAAGGCTGCAAAAATTGAAAAAGGTTCCGGTACGCCGAACAAGACGAAAGTCGGTAAGGTGACCAAGAAGCAGATCGAAGACATCGCTAAAATGAAGATGCCCGATCTGAACTGCACCACGATCGAAGCGGCAATGCGTATGATCGAAGGTTCGGCGAAATCCTGCGGACTGACCGTCGAGTAATCGGCGATCTTCTGAAGGGGCATTCGGGTACTGTTTTTAGTCCTAAAAATTGAAGTCGTAAAAAGTGGGAGCCGATCCGTTCGGCGCTTGAACCACGGAGGAAATAAAATGGCAGAAGCCAAGGCTAATATTCGTAAAGGCAAGACCGGCAAAAAGTACGCAGCCGCGCTCTTAAAAGTCACTTTCGGCAAAACCTACTCTGTAGCCGAAGGTTTCAAACTTCTTCCCGAAGTTGCATACGCGAAGTTCGACGAAACCGTCGATGTTGCGTTCAACCTCGGCGTCGACCCTAAGCACGCGGACCAAATGGTTCGTGGCGCTCTCGTCCTTCCACACGGTACGGGTAAAACCCTTCGCGTGGCCGTTCTCGCTAAAGGGGATAAGGCTCGTGAAGCTGAAGCCGCTGGCGCAGACATGGTTGGCGCAGAAGACCTGAT
>JANXTV010000471.1 GCA_025352185.1 Oligoflexia bacterium | reverse complement strand
CTTGAGTCTTCAGGTGCATGAGTTCGAGTAGATCAATATTCTGTTTCGCGAGAGGAAGATTCTCCTCTGGCTTTCCATCACCCGCACGCGAGCTTAGGCCTAATCCCATGTATGCGGCAGAGGCAATGGAGAGAAAAAATGTGGTTAAATCAATCTTACCTTCGGAGGCAGAGGCGTCACTCATACCTTAGATTTACAGCTGTCGCGGGAAGGAGACAAGGGCGTCCGAGCGTAAGAAATGCATCTGGCCACGGAGCAACGGCTGATTGGCTGGAAAGAGCGACCGGGAGGCGGGGAACGCAGCGCCGCGACTCGGCTTCTAGTTTTCGAAGGACTTCCTCGGGGATTTGGAGGCGGCGATTCCGGGCCCGAAAGTAAAAGGATTCTAATAGGAGGATGATGGAGGTCCAGAAGACTCCACGGGCCGTTTCGCGGATCAGAATCGTCTTAGTCCGCTTTTCTCTGAAAAAGAGTACTTCTCTAAAGCCGCTCGGCACTCGAGAGATCAGACGGATTAACCATGACGTCAGGACCGTTTCAAATCGGAGTCCCCCTTCGGTTCCGGCCTGAAGCATACCCCGAACGAGCAGCATGATTTCCTCGGGGGTAAGCAGCGAGAGTGCGCCGCGGGTAATCCAGATCGTCGGTTTAGACGAAAAGAGAGATTTAGTAATAAAGGAGTGGCTCGATGGGTCTTCGATGGCGAGTACTTTAGCGTTTAAGATTTCGAGGGGGTTGGGTCGAAGAATTTTATGGATGCGGCGCTCGGCAGAAAGGGCGTCGACTACCAGAACGAATCCAATCCCCACGAAAACGGCGAGCGCGGGAATCTTCCCAAGGAAAATGAAGGCGACCGTAACAGGGAGGATCGAAATACTCGACCAAAGGATCATGGATTTTAGAAAACTAAAGAGGAGTCGCACCCCTTAATAGTAGCGAAATTCAATCCTCTTGGGGAGGCTCATTTTCGGTTTCTTGGTGCGCAGCGTATTCGTAGCCTTCTTTACGGTCAATTCCGGCCAGGCGGAGCTTTAGATCATCTGGATTCGAAGAGCAGGAAACCCCTTCTTCGAAAGTCACGAGTCCCGCTCGGATCAGCCGCTCGAGATCCATATTCATTGTGTGCATTTTATAATAAAGATCACCCTTCGCCATGAGCTCCGGGATCATATCGAACTGGTGCGTGCGAATCGCGTGTTCGACAGACGGCGATTTTACGAGTACTTCGGAGGCCAGAATCCGCCCCTTCCCATCGGCCCGTACAACGAGCTGCTGGGCAACGATTCCGATTAGGGACGACGCGAGTTGGACTCGGATCTGGTTCTTCGCGTCACTGGGAAACATATCGAGGATGCGGTCGAGTGAGGAACGAGCGTCGTTGGTGTGCAGAGTAGAAATGACGAGGTGGCCCGTTTCGGCAGCCGTAATGGCGGTTTGGATCGTGACGTAATCGCGCATTTCACCGACGACGATGACATCGGGGTCCTGCCGCATACACGAAGAGAGGGCTTCATTCATCGAAGGAAAGTCGGCACCGAGCTCGCGCTGGGTGACGACCGATTTATTATCCTTAAAGACATATTCGATTGGATCTTCGATCGTAACGATGTGAGTTCGTTGGCTCTCGTTAATGAACTGGACGAGCGAAGCCATCGTCGTTGATTTTCCAGAGCCGGTCGAGCCGGTTACGAGGAGTAGTCCGCGTGGTTTAGTGACGAGTTCTTTTAAGACGGCGGGGACCCGAAGTTGATCGACACTCGGAATCTCAAACGGAATTCGCCGGATGGCTACCGAAAGTCGATTCATGGCGTAAAAGACGTTACACCGGAAGCGTCCGCACTCTTCGACTTCGAATGAGAAGTCGATTTGACGTTTCGTTTCGAGAGTTTTTCGGAGTGTCTCGGGTATGAACGGATTTAAAATTTGTTCGAGTTGCGCGGGCGAGAGTGAAGGCATACTCGCCGGGAGAATTCGGCCGTTAATTCGGTAGAGGGGCGGCCGATTTGGACGAAGGTGTAGGTCGGAAGCGTTATACTTAAGGAATGCACGAATGAGGAAGAGAAGGTCCTCGCGCGGATCCTTTCCTTCACCCGGTAGTAATTTTTCTGCAGGAGCGCCCATCTAAAGTCTTATCGGAGAGGTTCGAGGTGGGGTTAAATGGAACGTGGGTTAAAACAGAATAAAAGTGCATCTTTATGCGAGAAAAAAGGCGAAAAAGCTCGTGCGCCGAGTTAAAACGAGGGGAATCCATGGGTGTCAAAAAACGACCGGCCTCTTCACGTCTTTTTCTTTTTCTATTTCTTAGCGCCGCGATTTTTTTCACGGGCGGCTGTGCACCGGGTCCACTCCAAAGCGGAGATGCGGCTCCAAAAAACGGGACCTTAATTTATCAGGGGGGATTCAGTTCCACAACCGTGTCGGGCGGCGCGAAAGTTTACCTCGTGAACGGACTTGTTTCGCTTTATCTGGAAAATTATTCTGCTCCGAGCGGGACGCAGTACACGGTTTTCCTGTCGACGAACGCCAACGCGGATTTCTACCACACCGTTCTGAAGGCTTCTTTCGGATCTCAGCTTTATTCGACGGGACTCGCGAGCCCCGGTACGGGTGTCCCGTTTACCCAAGTCGAAGTTAGACTGAACACCTCGCAGAGTTCGACTCTCTTCGCGACCGCCTACCTCGCTTCGGTTCTTCCGCTCGTCGACTATTAAGGTGCGAGAATTCGGACTTCCTCGTGCATCGTGATCGAGAATTCGCTGGCGGCTCTCGTTTTAACGAGCGAGATGAGCGCGACGACGTCGGCGGCTTTCGCTCCACCCAAATTTAAAATCCAGTTTGGATGCTTCTCTGAGATCTGGGCGTTCCCCACGCGGTGACCCCGGAGGCCGAGCTTTTCGATGACTTCCCAAGCGCGGAGGGATGTACCTTCCGGGTTCTTAAAAACACTCCCACACGACGGAAAATCAAGCGGTTGGGTTTCCTTCCGCCTCCGGTAAAGCCCATCGAGGGTCTCGCGGATTTTTTCGGGATTTCCGGAAACATGTTTCCAAACGGCGGCCGTAATAAAGTCTCCGTCGCCGAGGAATAAATTATTCCGGTATTTAAATCTTAAGTCCGTACTCGAGAAGACTTTCGGCCTACCATCGGCGAGGGAAAAAGTTTCGACCGAGATGAGGTGGTTTCCCGCCTCTCCTAAGTGCGTGCCGCCGTTCATGGCGACCACTCCCCCAATCGTCCCGGGAATTCCGCTCATAAACTCGAATTGGTCCCAACCTTCGCTGGTCGCTTTCCTTAGAAACGTAGCCACCGCGACGCCAGAGCCGGTACGGATTCCCTCGGGCGTTAGTGTAGTTTCGAGTTCAAACTGCGTCGTCTTAATGTAAAGGCGGTCGGAAAAAGTGTCGGGAGCGAGGAGGTTCGACCCGAGTCCCAGAATAAAAAATGGAATTCTCTCCGCTCGAATTCGTTCAGAAAGTATCGCAAGATCCGCCTTCGTTTTTGGTACCGCGAGGAGTGCTGCGGAAGCACCGATTTTATAGAAGGTATGCTTCGCGAGTAATTCGTCGAAAAGAAGGCTCCCCGAGAATCCCTCTAGGTTTCGGAAGGACTCTTTCCAGTGGTTCATATCGTCTGGAGGGCCTGGGCGATTAGATCGGGCAGCGCGGTAATGGAGCCGGCACCCATACAGAGAACGAGGTCACCATTTTTTACGGTGCTGGCTATTTTTTCCGCGCAGGCTTCCAGAGTGGGTAGGAATTCTACAGTCTGGGGAGCCGTCTTCGCCGTCCGTACCCGGTCGGCTAGAAATTTTCCGGTAATCCCCGGTATGGGTTCCTCACCGGCAGCGTAGATTTCGGTTAAATAAAGGACGTCGGCCCCCCGGAAGCATTCGGCAAATCCTTCCACGGAATGTTGGGTGCGAGTGTAACGGTGGGGTTGGAATGCGACTAGAATTCGGCCCGCCGAGGTTCGTCCCTGGACCGCTTTCTGGTAATTCTGAGCGGCTTCAAGCGTGGCTAGTATTTCGGTCGGATGATGACCGTAATCGTCGAGTATCCGAATTCCGCGGGAGGAATCTTCATAGCGTAAATCAAACCTTCGGCGCACTCCTTTATAGAGGAGTAAGCTCAAACGAATCTTCTCGAATGAAATGCCGATCGTCCGAGCAATTCCGATTACCGCGAGTGCGTTTCGTACATTATGATTTCCGTGCGCATGGAGTTCGATCTCCCCTAGTCTTCCTTCGACCGCGTCGACGACGGAAAACACAGCTCCGAGGGGTGTTTCGCGAATGTCCACCGCACGGAGGACATTACCCTCTTCGAGTCCGTAAGTTTCGTAGGGCTTTCGGAACCGCGTAAGATTCCGCTTCACCCCCGGGTCGTCGCCACAAACCATCACTTTTCCATAGAACGGAAGTCGTGCAACAAATGCAGAAAACGCATCGTCGATCTTCTCCAGGGAACCGTAATGATCGAGGTGATCTTCGTCGATGTTCGTAATGACTCCGTACACCGCCGGGAGGTAGAGAAAAGACCCGTCACTTTCGTCGGCTTCCGCGACGAGGTAATCTCCTTGGCCAAGTCGGGCGTTCCCGCCGAATGCATCGACCTTTCCGCCGATAACGAGTGTCGGGTCCAGTCCCGAGCCGGCAAGTACCGTCGCAAGTAATGTCGTCGTAGTCGTCTTTCCGTGAGTGCCGGCCACCGCAATCCCGGTTTTTCCGCGCATGAGTTCACCCAGGGCTTCGGCGCGAGGAATTACCGGGATCGATAAGCGCTTCGCTTCGACGAGTTCCGGGTTACTCGACTTTACGGCGGAGGAGTACACGACAACACTCGCCCCTTCGATATTTTCCGCTCGGTGGCCAATCGATATCCGTATACCGAGCGTCGCGAGGCGACGTGTCGTTTCGTTTTCCGAAAGGTCGGAACCACTCACGGCGTAACCTTGATTCTTAAAAACTTCGGCAATACCGGACATTCCGATTCCGCCGATGCCAATAAAGTGGAGATGTAGCGCGCGTTCCCCGGATTTCACCGTTCTCCTCGGGCGAGTAGGTCGACGATTCGGTTTGGCGAATCATTCGCATGAAGGGTAAAAATTCCGGACTCCATACGGTTAATTTTTTCAGGATGAGTGAAGTACTCTCGAATTTTTACGGCGAGCTCATGCCCGGTAGATTTACCCTGAATGAGGATGTCGGCTGCCGACTGGTCCACGAATAGGCGTGCGTTTTTTTCCTGATGATTATCCGATGCAAAAGGAAACGGGACTAGAATCGCCGCGCGCTTCACGGCGGCAAGTTCCGCGAGGGTCGAGGAGCCCGCTCGGCATATGACTAGCGATGCCTCCCGGTAGCACGTGGGCATATCGTAGATAAATTTTTCGATTCGTCCGCTGACTTCGGCCTTTCGGTAGCCCTCGACCACTCGGTCGTAGTCGCGTTCTCCAGTCTGGTGTATCCACCGAATCTTCGGGAGTAAGTCTTTAATTTCGGAAAATGCGTCGAGTACGAGCGTATTAATCCCGACTGCTCCCTGACTTCCACCGAAGATAAAAATCGTAAATGGATCTCGGTTCGCCGATTCGAAGGGGAGCATGGTCTTCCGTACGGGATTTCCCGTCAGGTGGGTTTTCCTTTTTTGAAAGCGGTCTTCGATCCCAGGAAATGCACAATAAACGGAATGTGAAAAACGGGCGAGAATACGGTTCGTGAAACCGGGAATCGCGTTTTGTTCCAGGATCGCCGTATTCACTCCCCACGCCCATCCAATCACCCGAGCCATGAGGACGACGGGACCGGAGGCGTATCCGCCGACGCCGATGACGGCGTTTGGTTTTTCGCGTACTAAGATCGAGGCAGCCTTAATGAGCGCGAGCGGAATTTGGAAGAGCGTTTTTATTCGCTTTGCTACCGAAACCCCTTTTAATGATCCAAGACTCAGAACTTCGAGGGGATAATTCGCTTTAGGTACGAGCTTTTCTTCGATTCCATTTTTTGCGCCCACGAAGAGAATTCTCGAACCCGGGAATCTTTCCCGCCACGCATCGGCGATCGAAATTCCGGCAAATAGATGCCCGCCCGTTCCGCCGCCCGTTACGATTAACGTCGGCTTCATGAGCGGCGAGCGCCTTTAGAGATATTAAGTAGAATTCCGATCGCGAATAAATCGACGATCAGAGCGGACCCACCGTAACTCACGAATGGGAGGGTAAGTCCTTTAGTGGGCAGAAGTCCGAGGACGACGCCCATATTTACGAAAGCTTGGAGACCCAGGGCGAGGGTGATTCCCGTCGCCGCGAGCGCGCCGAAGCGGTCGTGCCGAGTTTCCCAAACGTCCGAAGCGATCCGGAGTCCCCGGTAAATGAAAAAACAGAATGCGAGGATCACCGCGATGATTCCAATAAAGCCGAGCTCTTCACCGATTACGGCGAAAATGAAATCATTATGGGCTTCCGGAAGGTAGAAGAGCTTTTCTTTCCCGTTTCCAAGCCCTACTCCGAACAGGGATCCGTTATGGACACCGAGCATCGACTGAAGGACTTGAAACCCTTTTCCGAGTGGATCCTGCCACGGGTCGAGGAAAGTCATGAGTCTCGCCCGGCGATAGGCCGAACCGAGGACGAGAATTCCCGCCGCGCCCCCTCCGAGGATAGCAATTCCTCCAAGGTAGCGCTTCGGTACGCCGGCAAGAAACATCATGAGGAAGAGAACGACCGTAATCATGACCGTCGAACCGAAATCCGGTTGGAGGAGGAGTAAACCCATCGCGGGTAAGGGCACGATAAAATTAGAGAGGACTCCGGGAACGAAGCGGTGAAGCCGATCACTTTTCTTTTCGAGCTGACGCGCAACGAAGAGAATCATCGCAAACTTTGCAATCTCAGCGGGCTGAACCGAAATGGGTCCGATCTTTAACCACCGCTGCGCGCCGAGGACCCGGGACCCGACTCCGGGAACTAACACGATGGTGAGGAGTCCGACCGCGAGCAAGGAAACGGGATAGGCCCAGTCGGCCCACTTCCGGTACGGAACTCGAATAGCCGCGAAGAGGGAAATAAATCCGAGCGACGCGAAAACGAGCTGCTTCTTAATGAAGGCAAAGCCGTCTCCGGTACGCTCCTGGGCGTAAATAAACGATGAGCTATAAACCATGATGAGTCCGAAGATCACCAAGGCGCAGACCAGTCCGAGCAAGACGAAGTCGATACTCTTAAACTCGAGGCGAAGATCTTCTTTTAGATCTCCACCTAAGTCACGGAGGCGGTCTTCGGTTACCGAATCAGAGCTGATGGACCAATTTCTTGAAGTAATCGCCTCTCTCCTCGTAATTCCGGAACATGTCGAACGACGAGCATCCGGGACTTAGGAGAATGATATCCCCGTTACGGGATTTTTGGAAGGCAAGGAGGACCGCTTCTTCAAACGTTCCGACGAGATAGGTCTCGGCAAAGTCGCCGATTGCCCGGTTCATCTTTTCCTTAGCTTCGCCCATCAGGATGAGGAGCTTACAGCGTTGGCGCACGACTTCGGTCAGCGGACTAAAGTCGAAGTTTTTATCCTTACCCCCCGCGATCAGAATGATCGGGTTAGCCGGAAACGCCCCGATGGCCTTTAACATGCTCTGGGGGTTCGTCGCCTTCGAGTCATTAAAGAGGAATACGCCGTCCTTTTTACGGACGAACTCTAGCCGGTGGGCAATTCCCTTAAATTCATCGATCGTCTTCTGAATCGCCGCCGGACTTACGCCCACGGCACGCGCGGCACAAATTGCCGCCATGAAGTTTTCCTTATTATGTTCACCGTAGACCCGGATTTACGA
>JANXTV010000453.1 GCA_025352185.1 Oligoflexia bacterium | reverse complement strand
CGGCAGATTCGGCGACCCCGCTTCCCGTTCCTTCCCCCGACCCAGATCTCTCCGAACTGAATCCCGATGTCCCCCTCGCATTTTTCGATCCGTCGATTCGCGCGCGGTTTTCAAAAATTCCGAACCTCCTCACCTTCCCGTTTCGACTTCCCCTCCATCGCCGCGACGTCTCGCACATGAAGGACGGGGAAATCCTCGGGTACGCGTTCGACGGCCAAATCGAAGTCGGGCTCTCGGCGGGACTGAAAATTATTCCTTCGCTGAACGTCCTCCACGCGGGGATCGAGGCGAGCGGAACGGTCGTAGCCCACGGGCGCTACCAAATCTCGGTCCTTCGGGAAAACGAGCGCTACGCAAGGGTGAAACTCACGCGTCTTCGGGAACGCGGCGTGAAAACGGGAGTGAAAATCGGAATTGAACGATACGGCGTTTACGACGGCATGCTGATTTTTAAAGGTACGCCGATCGAGCAAAAAAACTTTCTGAAGTTCGACCTAAAACTCGTCCCTTTCGAATGGGATACGAGTCATTTTCGTTCCGACCAGTTCGACGTGGTTTATCGTTACGACCTGGAGAGCGAAGACGGAAAACGCGCGTTCCATAAAGCAGTTCTCGGAAAATTTGCCCTCTCAGACGAAATCGCAAAGTCGGAGAGTACGAAGTCGGGCGGTGGTGAGACCGCCGATAAGAAAGTCGAACAACTCCTGAGCCGCGCCGGAATTCGGCGTACGACCTCCGGGGACATTAAAATCGATGCGTCGGGAATCCTGAAGGTCGATTGGAACCGAAAGAGCGAAAGCCTCGAGGCGACTCTCGAACTCCCCGATGGTACCCACCACGTTTTCCAGGGCCTACGGGAGACGGGAAAGCAGCGGGACGTCCTTTTCTCCGCAACCCGCGAGAAGAAAAATCGCCGACTGACGTTACTTCTCGATCAGGAACTTTACGAAAAACACGATCCGGCCGCACTATTCCTGATTGCGGAAATCACCGAAGAAGACTCGAACACGAACGGTAGAGAACTGAATCAGTCGATCATCCGCATGGAAAAATTCCTACGGAAGCCCGACCTTCTCCCCACCGTCGCGACTCGCATTCCGCGAATGCGGGCTGAAGAAGCTTCGGGGGGGCCGAATAAACGGCACGCGTGGTTTGGTCGGAGTTCCTTCTATTATGGGTATTCGCTCGCGGGCGAGGAAATCCAAGCGTTCCTACGGACGGACCGGAGTAGCGTGGAAGAAAGCGCGACCAAGTACTTCGACGAGGAAACCGCGGCGAGATTTATGGAGGAGTGGGATACGGCCTCGGCGGCCCTCGCCGAAGGAAAAGTCGCGAACGCGCTCTTTACCCCGCTTCGAGAGCTATTCACCGGGCGTTTTCCGATCGATGAACTCACGAACGTCCTTTTCGATTCACTCCCCCACCGGCTCATCGACTATTTTGTCACCGCCCAGAACGTTTCGTTTGGAAAAATTTCGGAACGCGGGAAGGCTTCTACGAGTGTCGAAAAGCTTCTCACTTTAACTGACCGTGAATTGGGATTCGAGACTTACGCGCAAAGATTGAAACAGGACGGCGAAGCGATCGTGAAGGATATTCATGTCGCCGCCCAAAAAGACGGAATTCTGCGCCTCTACTTTACGCTTTCCCATACGCCGGAAAACGTTTTCTTTCGTCTCTTTCGCACGACGGGACTGAAGCGGCAGAAGATGGTGACCGAAGTGTTGGTGAATAACCGCGCGGCTCGGTTTAAGGTCGGCGAAAACTGGCTCGACCTCGACCCCTATAGTCTCGACCTCCTCACGGCGAAACTTTCGCGCGATCTTCGGCTGGATCAATTTTATTCCCTCTCGATCGCGCATTCGCGGGCCGGTTCGCGCTTCGGACCGGTGGCGACGGCTCGGTTTGGGGTGAACGCCCCGTATCCACCTGAAATAACTAAATAAAAAGAGAACTAGACCCAGATTGACGCATTGCAGTATCTGATGGTAATCGACCCTCATGAAACTTCCCATTCGCTTCTTTGCCAGTCTTTCGCTCGGACTCGCTTTCGCGGCCGCCGCCGCGGAGGACACGCGCCTGGCGGCCGCCCTGCTTAAATCCGCGACCACCGAAGAGCGCTGCCAACTCGAAGTCCTCCAGGACTTAGGCTGGGGAATCACGGAGTCGAGTACGACCACCGCCGTTGACGCGGGGACCGGAAATATCTGCCAAACGGGAAGCTTAGAAGAGCTCGCAATCGCTCCCCAGCTTCGCGTGAACCCCGAAGGAGCAGCCGCGGATTTCGAAGCGATCCGGAAATCCTTTCCGAAACTCCTCGCCGCCCCCCAGACGTTCTGTACGTATAAATTACGTCTCGGTTACGCCGCGAAGATTGCGACCGAGAAATTCGCCGCGAATAACGAAAATCAATTCACGGGATTTCGCCTCGGATTTATTAAGTTTCGGAAAACCGATTCTTTCCGCCACCGTCCGTGGAAATGGGCCGGGTTACCGGGAAAATTTATTTATTATCCGAAAGACGACCTCGGCCAGGCCGTCGAACAGTTCTATTCTGGAAAAGTTCGCATGGACTGCGCCGCGGGACTGATGGCCATGGAAATGGCAACGACCTACGAACTCTTCGGCCACGACGATTTTAATCGGGCGTTCACCTCCGAGGAATTTCCGATCGGTGCATTCCCGAAGATCGAAAAGTCGGCGAACGTTTTCCACGGAAAGACGGCAAAGCTGATCGGTGACTCCTCCGCCCGCATCCTCCCGCGCCAGGGCGCCGCCTCGCTCGTCGGTTTCTCGGGTTATATCGGGAATGTGAACGGGAAGTCTTCCCTCGATAACCGAGCGAATATCGGAGAGAACTTCATGATTGCGTCCGTTACTCCGGAAGCGGCGACGGCGCTTGCGAAAGCCGGCTCGTTCGCGAAGATGAACGCCGCGATGACCGAAGCTTGGAAAGTCGTCCGGGCTTCGAAGAATCCGACCGCCGAGGCGATGGAGATCGGTAACGACATGAATTCCGATAGGGTCGATGGCGATAAGTCGGAAACCCACCGGATGGTGGATCTGATTCTCTCGGGGCCAGAGTTCACCGGCATTCGTACGTTCGTACAGGGCGCCCATCCCGGCGTCGCCACGACCGATATTCGCTACCACATTAAACGCCTCCTGCCCGTGAACCCGCGTACGCCGTACGCGATTCGCCTCTACGGTAGTCCCGTGAATGGGGATTTCTTCGAACGGTATAAGAAAGTCCGCTTCGACTCCTGTATGGCAGCCAGCAAGTAGGCTGCTAAGCCCCGCTACGGTCGGGCGAATCGAGTTACGGTCACGCATTCATTCCGGTCGGGCGAATCGAGTTACGGTCACGCATTCATTCCGGTCGGGCGAATCGAGTTACGG
>JANXTV010000370.1 GCA_025352185.1 Oligoflexia bacterium | reverse complement strand
CGAAAAAAGCGGCCCCGAAAAAAGCGGCCAAAAAATCCGCTCCTAAAAAAGCCGTCGCTAAAAAAGCGGCTCCGAAAATGGCCGCCCCGAAGGCAGCCGCTCCGGCACCGAAGTCGGCGAATATTTCGAGCGGCGCTTCCGCGTTCATGACCGGACTCGCAGCCGGCGCCGGCGCTTCGGCGGCATTCGGTAGCTTCGGCAGTCACTCGACTTCGCACTCGAACGACGGCGAAGAATAAGTCACCTTCAGATTTAGTTTTATAACCGGCGACTCCAGGTGCTTCACCGGGTCGCCGGTTTACTTTTAACTCGGTAAGTAGAATTCTTCTTATGGAAATTCGCGACGTCCTCCACGGCTCGGTATCGATCGAATCCCACGAACGGGCCGTCCTCGATTCCCCGTACTTTCAACGACTGCGACAGATAAAGCAGCTGGGCTTCGCGGAATTTTCTTACCCGAGCGCAACCCATAATCGTTACGTGCACAGTCTCGGCGCGATGCGGGTCGCGACCCAAGCGTTCGAAACCATATTCGGCGGCCCCGAAAAGCGCCCCTCGCAGAGTGCCCCGGATCGTCTGATCCTCGGGGTGACGAATCCCGATGCTTTCAAGCGTTTTCGCGCGGTCACTCGTCTAGCCGCCTTACTTCACGATATCGGTCACGGCCCGCTTTCACACACGACCGAATTCGCGATGCCCGAACTTAAGAAATTAAAACTACCCGCTTGGACCGGAATGAGTGATGTCGACCGTAAGGCGAATCACGAGGATTATACCCTTAAAATCATTCTCGACTCGGGACTCACGAAGATCCTCGAGAAGGCCGGCGCGGAAATCGGCTTTAAGCCTCGGCATATTGCGGGACTCATCGAACCGAAGCTCCCTATGGAAGATGACTTTTTTCTGGAGCCGATCGCTTCCGAAAATGGTAAACGAATCGACTTCCGGCCTCTCCTCCAGCAGCTCATTTCGAGTGAACTCGACGCGGACCGGATGGATTACCTTCGGCGGGATAGCCTTTTCGCGGGCGTAAGTTACGGAGAGTTCGATTTCGACTGGCTGGTCGGAAATCTAACTTCCCACGTCCATCAAGGAAAGTCGTACCTCACCCTTCAGCACCGGGCGCTCTACGCTTTCGAAGACTTCCTTATTTCCCGCTTCCATATGTTCCTCATGGTTTACTTCCACTATAAAAGTACGGTGTTCGACGAAATGCTTTCCCAATACTTCGCCTCCGCCCCCGGCGAATATTCGTTACCCGCGGATATCGAGGAGTACTGCGGAGCGAACGATGCGCAGCTCTACAGCACGCTCGCAAAATCTAAAAACGAGTGGGCAAAACGCATCAGCGAAAAACGTCCGTACCGAATGCTGGTCGAACTCCACAGTGGAATTCCGGCGGGTAAAGCGGCGAAGGACCAGCAGGAGAAACTACTCACCGGGCTAAAGGCGAAACTGAAGGCGAATAAAACGCACTTCCTCGAGGCCAGTGTTTCGGGCGAACTCTCTAAATACTTTCGAAAGCCCGGCGACTCGATCTACATCCGGTACGATAATCACTTTTCGGATCCAAACTATATTCCACTCGAAAAGTGCACGGACTTATTTGAGCGTTACCACGAGAAGCGGTCGATCACGCGGCTTTACGTCGCTCCGGAAGTTTACGCCGAATGTGCGGCGCTCGGGCGGGGAACGACCATGATGGAAGAAAACTATTAGGTAGAAAGTGCCTACCGACTCGGACTCCGCCTTATGAGATGCTAGGGCCGTGGTTATTCGTGGTTTTCTCGCAGTTCTTGCGTTCGCTCTCGTAATTCCCGGGTACCTATACGCCCAGGATACGCTTACTTGCCCCGCCGATAGGAATGAAGTCGTACCCCTCTGGGAAGTGGGTCTCCGGGCCCTCGGATTCTACAGTAAGCTCGCCGGCTATAAGGAAGAAAAAGCCGTGGATCGTTATATCGCGTGCTTCACGAAACGAGATCAGAACGAAGATTATCTTTATCTCTATAAATCGAGAGTGAGTGCCGCCGCCGAAG
>JANXTV010000443.1 GCA_025352185.1 Oligoflexia bacterium | reverse complement strand
CCAACTCTGCTCGTCGCGGTAAGCCTTCGCTTTTTCTACGACGGGCGAGTGATCGAGTGCTTCGGCTACCGCTTCGTTCAGCGTAAGGGCGTGGGCGGAAAGGAGAGGAAGGATGGAGAGGGTGGCCGGGAGCGCCACTCGAAGAAGAAGGACTTTCATTGTTAACCTCTAGATAGTATACTAGTATACAATATAGAGGTCGTCAATATGCGTATTGAATGGAAAGAAATCCCCAAAGAAGAGACCATTTATAAAATAGCTGAGAAATATCAAGGTGTTAAGCCGAAGAGTCTCGAAGCTTATTTGAAAATGCTCTGGACCGTCGCCCAGATCGACTCGGTCGTGGAATCCCATTTTTCGCAGTGGGGCCTGTCCCGCGGACGCTTTATGCTCCTCATGATGCTGCACCGCGAAAGTTGTGGGGTGATCATGGAAACGAAGCACGGCGTTCCCGGCGCCTTAACCCCGAGCGAATTAGCCGACCAGCTCGATGTCACCCGCGGGAATATGACGGGCTTAATTGACGGACTCGAGCGCGAAGGTTGGATTCGGCGGGAAGACCTCCCCGGCGATCGTCGCGGACTTCTGATCCACCTCACGGACGAAGGAAAGTCGCGGCTTGAGAAGATGCTCCCGATTCACTTTAAGCGCATGGGAAAGATGCTTTCGAACCTGACTTCCGAAGAGGCCGAGGGGCTCCTCACGGGAATGGCCCGTCTCCTTTCGGGGCTAACGGCGTTTCGCGAGGAAATCGAAAAGAATCCCGTTAAAGGCGAATAGACCCCTTTCTCGCGGGTATTCCGCGCATTCCTGCCGCTAGGTACGACAGAAAATCGGCCGGCGTCGCGAACCAGACATCGGGTTTTTCCACCTCGACGAGGGCGATGTTATGCATGATATCCCAACCGGCACTGAGCGCTCGGCATCCGGCACGCTTCGCCGCCCGAATATCCATCCACATATCGCCGACGTAAACGGCGTCCTCCGGTTTTTCACCGAGGATTTCGAGCGCACGAAGAATCCCTTCCGGCGAAGGCTTCGAACTCGATAGATCGTCGTGCGTAAGGACGCACCCGAACTGATCGTAAATGCCGAGGTGATCAAGGATGAATTTCGTGCTCTCCCGCCCCCGACCGGTCACGATCCCGAGCTTGAGTCCTCTGCTCCGGCATTCCGTGAGGACTTCGGAGATTCCCGGGAAGAGAGGTGCTTCGTGGAGTCGCTCCCGGGTGTATTCGAAATAGGCCGCCTGCGCCGGTTCGCCGAATTCATCGCCGAGGACCTTTCCGAAGATTTCACGCTCCCCCGGGCCGAAATGAGCCATAATCTCCTCGGGCGAATGGAGTTTTCCCCCGAACTTCTGGAACGCATGGTTAAATCCATCGAACGTGACGGTGAGGCTATTCACGAGGGTTCCGTCGAGATCAAAAAGGATGCACTTGAGCAAGGTTCGTACTCCGCGTTAGGGTGAGGCGTCCACTCCGTAGGGAGTGCCGAAAAAAGGAAAACTTATGCTTTTAAGCTCACTTCCCGGTTTCTTTAAAACTCGTCGCGATACTCTCATGAAAAAGACGGAGTCAGAAGGGGCAGCCTTCATCTTTCCGGCGGCCCGCGAAGTTTTAAGAAATCCCGACGTCGCATTTCCATTTCGCCAGGAAAGTAACTTTTTCTACCTCACTGGCTTCGAAGAACCCGAAGCATGGGTGGTCCTGGTTCCGGGGGCCTCGAAAGGCGCCGCGTATAAAACGATTCTTTTCGTGCGCCGCCGTGACCCCGTGATGGAAATTTGGGAGGGTGAACGCTACGGCACCGAAGGTGCTTTGAAAATTTTCGGCGCCGACGAAGCTTTTCTCCACGACGAATTTGCGAAGAAACTTCCCGAACTCCTGAAGAATGTCGAAAAAGTTTATTACCGCACAAACCTCGACGAAGCCGAAGACCGAATCGTCATGGGCGCGCTCGAAGCGCACCGCCGATCGATGGGCCGAAGTGGTCGACCCCTCCTGACGGTCGCGGATCCAAACACTGTACTCGCCTCGATGCGAATTTTTAAGTCGAAGGAGGAAGTCGAGGCGATGAAGCGCGCATGCGAAATTACCGCCGCCGCCCATAAAGCCGCCATGAAGGAAACTCGACCCGGAATGAACGAATTCGAAATCGAAGCGTTCATCGATTATCAATTCCGGAAAAGTGGCGCTCAGCGCGTCGGATATGGGTCGATTATCGCCGGCGGAAAAAATGCATGCTGTCTCCATTACCGCGCAAATAACGAAACGATGCGGGACGGCGATCTCCTGCTCGTCGATGCCGGCGCAGAATTTAATTATTATACCTCGGACATCACACGAACCTACCCGATCGGTAAAAAGTTCTCGAAAACTCAGGCGACGATTTACGATCTCGTGCTGAAAGCTCAGCTCGAGTGTATCGCGATGGCAAAACCCGGAGCCACCCAGGCCGCCATTCATCGTCATGCCTCGGAAGTTCTGGTCGAGGGAGCCCTCTCTCTCGGACTGATGAAGGGTAAGACGGACGAACTGATTACCTCGGGTGCGGTAAAGCGTTTTTATCCCCACGGCACCGGTCACTACCTCGGAATGGATGTCCACGATATCGGCCTCTACCAAGTGAACGGCGAACCGCGAAAACTCGAAGCGGGAATGATGTTTACGATCGAGCCTGGATTTTATATCCAGCCGAACGATATGGACGCCCCGGCCGAATACCGCGGAATCGGGATTCGAATCGAAGACGATATTTTAATCACCGCGAACGGATGCGACGTGATGACGGCCGGAGTGCCGAAATCGCGCGAAGAAATCGAAGCCCTAAAATAATCTCGCGGAATTCGATAGCCGCTAAAAAGTATTCCATGAAGTTAGGCCCCTTCGAAATTGATCATCCCTTCATTCTCGCGCCGATGGCGGGAATCACGAACTCGCCATTCCGCCGTCTAATGCGACGAATGAATTCGTCGATCGTGATTAGTGAACTCGTGTCGTCGACGGGGATCGAATACATGGGGCAGAAGACGCTCGATTTACTGAAGTTCCACGAGGAAGAACGAATCCTCGGGCTGCAGATTTTTGGGGACGAGCCCGACCACCTCGTAAAAGCCTGCCAACATATCGAGAAGCTCGGCGCCGATTTTGTCGATCTAAATATGGGGTGCCCCGTACCTAAGGTCGTGAAGCGCGGCGGGGGCGCGGCCATGTGCCGGAATACGCCGGAGCTTTATAAAACACTGACCGCGATGGTGAAGTCGATAAAGATTCCACTCACGATAAAAATTCGCACGGGCTGGGACGCGGACGAGCGGAATGCCGCCGAGGTCGTGCGCGTGGCCGCCGATGCGGGCGTCGCGTGGGTGGCGATCCACGGGCGGACGCGGGCACAAGCGTATACGGGCGAGGCCGACTGGGACTTTATCGGAAATGTGAAAGCGAAGGCGACGATCCCGATTATTGGGAATGGGGATCTCACGACTCCCGATAAGGCCGTGAA
>JANXTV010000379.1 GCA_025352185.1 Oligoflexia bacterium | reverse complement strand
CAGAACTGGGCGAACCAAAAAATCGGACGCCTCGGATTTGAGTACACCGGTTTCGGAATGCCGCTTCGTTTCGGATACGCGTATACCTCGCAGGTTACGCCTTCCGACTTCGCCCGCAGCACGTTCGCGAGCCCGGGATCCGGCCACGCGATCGCGGTCGGTTCGAGCTACCCGTTCATGTCGAATCTCGACTTCGATTTCGCGGGTGAGTATAGCTTCGCAAAAGGAACGGGCCACAACGCAAATGCGCCGAACCCTGCGTTCCCCGAAGTCACTAACGACACCGAATTCACGTCGCACGCATACGTTGCGCACTTGAGCGCGAAGTACCACTTCTAAGACGGCGCGAAAGCGTGGGTAGTAAATTTTAAAGGCCCGAGTCGGAGATTCCGAGTCGGGCCTTTTCTTTTGGTCCCCGGAGTCGGTGGTTCTAGTAAATATTCGGGCGTAGAATTTTAAGGGCTCTCGGCTCATACGGGCATCCCGCCCTCATGGGACCCCGAATGGCCATCCTGGCCCCCAAATTCGCTAGAGCCCTTAAATTTCTGAGTCCAAATATTTACTAGACGACCAAGTTACGCGGGAAAAAAAAGACCCGATTCGGGAACGCGGAGACAGTCGTTTCAGTCGAAGCACCTTTTTCGACGCCGAGATCGGCGAGAAAAAATGGAGTACGATTCGAACGTTCGAGCCCCGGCGCCCCGTTCTTAATCTCCGCCCCAAGGTATTCCTACTCAACCGCCGGCGAGGTCTCGCGGTAAAAACTTTGCGCTTAGATTTTTCCGCGCTCTCGCGAATTTGGGAGGCCACGATGGCCATTCAAGGGTCCCATCAGGGCAGGATGCCCGGATGAGCCGAGAGCGCGGAAAAATCTAAGGGCAAAGTTTTTACCGCGAAGCCGAGAACTCGAGCTCGCCTTGCACGCCGAAGTGATCCGACAGCGGCCAATTCCCAATCACCGGTGCCTCAAAAATCATCCGCGCACGGTTCACGGTCACCGGTGCACCGGCAAAAGCGGCGGCCGCTGGCCGTACCATTAAGTAATCAATTCGCACTTTCTCCGTCTCGCCCCGACCCGAGAGGATCGCGTTCCGTGACGGGTCGGCGGTGTAGCCCGCACGCGTCACTTCATCGACGTCGCGCGACTCCACATATTCAGAATAAACATCGCGCAGGCCTAGCGAATTCCGAACTAAAAGTATTTCGGGCGAATCCGGAGCGGCATTCAGATCTCCCATCAGTACGACCGGGCGCTCTCCGTCGCCCGAATATTTCTGGATGAACTCTACGATCTGCGCCGCTTGGGCAAGCCGCACATTCGCCGCCTTTCCCGGACCCGCATTCGTGTGGGTCGCGTAAAAATCGACGGGTCCTACTCCCGGGATTTCGATCTTCGCGTAGGCGACCCCTTTTCTCGCCAGACAGTCCGTTCCCGAACACCGATTATAGATGAGCGTGGCGGAGGCGAGAACTGGATGCTTCGAAAGGAGGAGCACGCCCGAGTTCACGCACCGATCGCCGCCCACTTTACGCGGTCCCTTAACGAAATAAGGATACGCCGTTCGCTTTAAAAATGTTTTCGACTCTTTCCGCGGTAAACATCCGTCGAACACTTCTTCAAGCGCAATCACGTCGGCGCCGGAATCCTTAAGTGCGTCCGCAATGAGCGGATGGCGCTTCCGAACTTTCTTCCCCGAAAACGGCGCGCCCCAAACATTATAGGTCAGGACGGATAACTTCCCCGCGTGTGCTTCGTTCGTGAAGGGTGCCGACGCTACGGCGATCGCGAGGAAGAAGTACGGGAAACCGATTTTCATCATGCCCTAGATGTTTTCGCGAGTTTCGAATTTTGGAAACTATAAAAGAAATACACACCAAGACCTAACACAAGCCAAAGTCCGAAACGTACCCAGTTCACCCATCCAAGCTCCGTCATCAGGTAACCGGTCGTATAAACACCGAGCACTGGAATCAGGGATAATTTTTTTCGAAACGTACCGACTAAAAGCCAAACCATTCCTAGGAGATATGCCAGTAAGGGAATCTTATGCTTCACCTGCTCCCACTCCCCGCCTTTTAAAACGGTGATGAAATCCGAGATCGTTTCCGGGCTAATGAAGTAAACCGTACCGACGGAGAGCAGCACGATTATAGGAAAGATCCACTGAGCATTCACGTACGGGATGCGGAATCGCCCGGGTAGACGCGGCCGGTGCGGATCCATCGTCAGCACTCCGATACTGACGAGTAAAAAGGCCGCGAGCGTTCCGATCGAAGTGAGGTCCGTCACTTCGGTTAGGTTCATAAAGAGGCACGGAATCCCCACGACAAACCCCGTCACGATCGTCGAAAACCACGGCGTTTTATACCGGGGATGCAGGGCCGAAAAGATCGGGGGGAGTAAACCGTCGCGGCTCATTGCCATCCAGATCCGCGGTTGACCCAGCTGGAAAACGAGGAGAACCGTAAAAAGTGCGACGACCGCACTCACCGCGATCACCCCGGCGATCCAGTTTACGTTCACGCCCTCGGGACCGAATACAAACGCGAGCGGATCCCCGACTCCGAGTTTCGAGTACGAGACCATACCGGTTAAAACGAGGGCCACGAGGATATAGAGCACCGTACAAATCACGAGAGAGTACATCATCGAGCGCGGGAGGTCGCGCTGCGGATTTTTACACTCTTCCGCCGTGGTCGAAATCGCGTCGAATCCGATATACGCGAAGAAAACTCCACTCACGCCTTTGAGGACTCCGCCCACGCCGTTCGGTAAAAAAGGCGACCAGTTCGATGGCTTTACGAAGAACGCGCCGAGTCCGATCACGAGGACGAGCACGCAAAGCTTAAGAACGACCATCGCGTTCGCGACCCGTTTCGATTCCTGAATGCCGATGTAGACGACCCAGGTCACGATGACCGTAATCGCTAGCGCCGGTAAGTCGGCGATACAGGGAATACCGAACAGCCTCGGAGCCGTTTCAAACGCCGTATACGATTCGATCTGCGCGGCACTCATACCGGCCGCCGCAAGTCCGGCGATGGCCGTCCCTTTTGCGAGTAATGCCGTAACCGCATCGTGGCCTCGGACAGCCGTCAGATAATCCATCGAAAAATGGAGCGGAAAATTAATCCCGTAGCCTTTCAGGAAGCTCGTAAAATAATCGCTCCAGGAGATTGCGACCGCGATATTTCCGATCGCGTACTCCATGAGTAAGTCCCACCCGATGATCCAAGCGACGAGTTCGCCGAGACTCGCGTACGCGTAAGTATAAGCCGAACCCGAGACGGGCAGCTGCGAGGCAAACTCCGCGTAACAGTAAGCCGAGAAACCGCAGGCAATCGCGGTAAAGATAAAGAGGAAGACGACACCCGGTCCGCCGTTAAAGGCCGCCGCACCGATGGTGGAGAAGATCCCCGCACCGATGATGGCCGCAATTCCGAATGCGGTCAGG
>JANXTV010000360.1 GCA_025352185.1 Oligoflexia bacterium | reverse complement strand
GAGGGTTTAATATTTGCTTTCAATTCACCGGTAAAACCTGATTCTTTTTGCGCCATTTTTTTCTCCTAGGTTAATGGGCCCCCTTCAGGGCCTGTTTCTCATTAAGCAAATCGTGAACCGAAATGGGCTGGGGAAAGTTTCGCGATACCCTAAGCTTTCGTACGCCCTGCTTCTGACACTTCGGACAGTAATGACAGATTCTTTCGAGCTTTCCCGTCTTTCGCTTCGATACCTTCCCACCGCACACCGGGCAGTTCTTTTTACGGAAAATCTGCCAGTTTCTCTTCAGCACGTTTTGCTTCTTCCAGGCGTAGAAAAGCCAGGAATAGGTGTGGGCATCCTTCACGAGTCGGCGGCGCTCCACCGGGCCGAGCGCCTCCACCTTCGTCTCCGGATGCAGGCGCAGGCGGAAAAGCACCTCATTTTTTATGATATTTCCCAGACCGGAGAATAGGGTTTGGTCGAGGAGGATATCGGCGACCTCGGATTTCTCAAATCCCGCGAGTTTACGTACGGCGGCGGGAGCATCCCACCGGGGCGACATCAGATCCGTCGTGAAGTCGTAGACTTCCGCGATGGGAGATTCGAGAACTTTCACCGCGCAGCTATAAAAGTATATCGTCCCATTCGAAAACATCAGTTCAAGCTTCGGAATGCGTTTCGGCCGGGGCTTATTAATGCGGTAGCTACCAAACATGAGAAAGTGAATACGAAGGGTCCGGGCGCCGAAACGGAGCAGCAAATGTTTTCCCCAGGAGCGCGCGGAAGAGAAGACAGAATGAGTCAGGTCGACTCCCCGCTCACTAAACGAACCGGTAGCGAGCACGACTTTTCTATGAATAAACGGTCGAAGTTCCTCGCACGCAATTTTTAGGGACGGGCCTTCCATCCGGGAGTTAACGCAATTCTGATGCCGCGGCGGACGGGGCAGGAAAGTGCAAATAAAAAAGTGCTACCCGACCGTAGGTCGAGCAGCACTTCAGTAAATGGGTAACGAGTCGCGGTCTCAGTCCTCGATGACGATCTCCGGCGGCGTTCCCTTCCGCGGTTCCGTCGAAATCACTTTCGCCCTCTGCATCAGCTCGATCATCGCCCCGCGGTAACCACCGATATCGGACCCCCGTGAGCTCTGGGCTAGATCGAGGAGGGAGGAATAGTTCGCATTCCCTTTATTCGGAGACTCCCGGAGGAGCATCCCGAATCCCGCGACGGATGCCGCCCAGCGGAAATCGACCGACGCGGCGTCGAGTTTTTTCCCCTCGTCTTTCACGACGTGGGTCAGGAGCTGACTCGTATCGGAGCCGGGAGACTTATAGCGGAGCTTCACCGTGAGGAGTTCTCCACTTCCAGATTTTAGCGCTGCCGAGGGAGTCGTGCTCGCACCGGCAGGAGTCTGGTACTTCAGCGCATCCACACCCGGACCGTTAAACGAAACCCCTTTCGGAATGATTTCGTAGATTGCGGTCACGGTATGCCCCGCGCCAATATCGTTTGCAGCCTTCTGATCGTTATTAAAATCCTCGTGCGCAAGCAGGCGGTTTTCGTATCCGATCAGCCGGTAGCCATTCACTTCGGAAGGATTAAACTCCAGCTGGAGTTTCACATCCTTCGCGATCGTGAAGAGCGTCCCGCCCATTTGTTCGACGAGGACCTTTTTCGCTTCCGATAGAGTATCGATATAGGCGTAGTTTCCGTGCCCTTTAGAGGAGAGGACTTCGAGGTTCGCATCCTTATAATTTCCCATGCCGAAACCGAGGACGCTCAGATTCACTCCCGACTTCGCCTTCTCTTCGATTAACTTCGTGAGGTCGCCGGGACTATCGACGCCGACGTTAAAATCTCCGTCGGTGGCGAGAATCACCCGGTTCGCACCCCCGGAGATAAATCCCGCCTGCGCGGTCGAGTAAGCGAGACGAATCCCGCCCTCCCCATTCGTCGATCCACCCGCGACGAGACGATCGACCGCCGAGACGATCGTGTCTTTTTTATCACCCGGCGTAGCGGCGAGTACGACCTGACTCCCCGACGCGTAGGTCACAAGCGATACCCGGTCCCGAGAATCCAGTTTATCGATCAGCATTCGGAGCGACTGCTTTAGCAGTGGCAGCTTATTCGGTTCGTCCATCGAGCCCGAGACATCGACGAGGAAAACTAGATTCGTCGCCGGACGTTTCTTCTCTTCGAATGCCTTTCCCTTCAGACCGATTTTCATCAGCCGGTGCGACGGAGCCCACGGCGCGGTCGCGACTTCGGTCGTGACTGAGAACGGATCGGCGCCGGTCGGCTCCGGATAGTTATAATTAAAGTAGTTCACCATCTCTTCGACGCGGACCGCGTCCTTCGGCGGGAGCTGCCCGCCGGAGATGAAGCGCCGTAAATTCGCGTACGACGCGGTATCGACGTTGATTGAGAACGTCGAAAGCGGTGCCTTCGTGGGATCGAGGAACACGTTCTCGGAGATTTTGGAATAAGACTCCGTGCCTCCTCCCTCGCGCGGCATACGGACATCGGGCGGATAACCCGCAATATTCTGCACGCGCATCCCCGCCATCAGGGAAGCCGAATAATCGGCCATGGCGCCTCCAGCCCCGGCCGCGCCGACCGCTACTCCGGCCGATCCGCCTTTCACGGCGTACCCCTGCCCGCGGCCGACGGCGTTGATCATGCCGCCTCCGAGAACCCTCGAGCCATCGGACATTTCATCAGCCTCCGGTGCCGAAGGCGCCCTCTCCCCGAGCCGTGCTCCGATCAGACCGGCTTTTGCCTTAAAGTCCTGCGGAGAATTCGCCGCTACCTGCGCCGGTTCGCTCGGTCGGGTTTCGCCTACGACGTGCGCTCCGATTTCCGACCGGGGTAACCGCAGGTTTGAATAAAGCGTGACCGCCACGAGTCCCGCCGCGAATGCGGCCTCGAGGCCGAGCGCCTGGGGAGTGAGGAAGCGCGCGAACCACGACGGTTTTCCGTCCAGGATTTTACGCTGCTGTTCTACCTTTAACGAAGGCGTCGGTTCGGCCGCGAGGTCCGCGCTCATGAGAGACGCGAATTCGCGAACTTCGGCGATCGTCGCGCGCAGCGCCGGATCCTGCGCCGCGCGCGTTTCAATCTCCGCACGTTCGGTGGCCGATAATTCACCGAGGGCATAGGCCGTAATTAACTCTTCCGAAAAATCCGTACGTTTCATCTCAGTCATGGGAAACTCCTTTCGCGGCCGCTTGCATAGCCGCGCGCATTTTTTTCATACCCGTGTGGATCGTGACCCCGACGTTTGAAACGCTCATTCCGGTCACCCGACTGATCTCTTCGTAGGTGAGTCCGCTTTGGAATTTCAGGCGGAGCACTTCTTGCTCCCGTCCCGGGAGGCCCGCTAGCAGTTCGAGCGTTCGGTTTACGTTCTGAGCCCGTGAGATCGACTCGTCGGGTGAGGGTTCCTCACTCACGAGTGCCTCGGCACTTTCTACGGATAACGGCACCATACGTCTGTCCCTTCTTCGCAAGTCAATTGCGCGGTTACGAGTAACCGTGAACAACCATTCCGCGAGCCGGGGAGTAAGCTCCTCCGGATCTTCCTGCCAAAGGCGGACGAAAACGTCCTGCACCACTTCGCGTGCGATTTCGAGATCCCGAGTCACTCGGTAGGCATACCGAGTGAGAGGACCTTCGAACTTCACGAGCGCTTCGCGGATCCAGTCGTCTTTCATATCCCCGTCTCAGGTGGCGTTGGCGGTTCTACAGTCTTCATAGGGATGACGGATGAGCCGGGAGTTTATTACGTCCGCCGGACGATTATTTTAATGCTCCTAAAACCTAAGCGGTTTCAAGCGCTTACACAAGCCCTCGGCCGAGCGGGCCAAATCACTTCCCGAATTTAACACACTGCGGTATACGCTCCGCATGATCCTCCTCGGGCTCTCCTCTCTCATTAGTCTGATTCCGACGACTTTCGCCATCATCGGCGGCGACGCCGTCTCGGCCCCGGACGAATCCCGGTATCCGTCCGTGTGTAAAATCGAAACGACGAACTTCCTCACCGACCGTTCGGGCACCTGCACGGGGACCCTGCTCGCCGACGGTAAAATCATCACGGCGGGCCACTGCTTCGGTCGAGATTTCCCGATGAAAAACGCAGAAATCGACGTCACCTGCGGCGGAAAACCCATGGGCCGAGTAAAGAAAGTTACGGTCGCCGCGGGAAACGTTTCGTCCCATTGGATCGATGCGAAGAATCCGGTCTCTAAATACGACTTCTCCCTCGTCGCACTTTCCGAAGTTCCGGCGAACGATACGGCCACGGTCACCCCTTCCCTCGGACGCTATTTCAAGGCGAGCGGCGGATTAAACGCGGGCGTGAAGTGTAAGATCCTCGGCTACGGAAAAGACGATCGCGGAAATCTCGGCACGCTCCACCTCGTTTCGACGGCGAGCGCAAATCTCGCCTATGAATCGGGTGAGGAAATTCTGAAACTCACGCCGAAGAGCGGAAGCTTTCTCCCCATCTCGGTCGATAAAGGGGATTCCGGCGGACCGGTCTTCTGCTCGGTCGGCGCCCGTGATCCCGAACTCGTCGGTACGACGGTGATGAAAAAACTCTCGGACTCACTCGAGGGTCCGATTTGGAACGAGTTCACGAACGCGGACTTTATCCGCAGTCAATTCGATCTCTGAGTTCCCATCGCGTTTTACTCCCGTCGAGTCTAAACTTTCCCGGCTCGATTAGCAGTCATGGCATCGTTAAACTGAAGAAAAAACGCTTCGTATTTCTCCCGACCTCCGTCGCCGGCAAACCGCAGGGGGAGCACTCGCTTCACCAGGACTTCTTTCAGGGGCTCACCCGACTTTAATATTCCCATCGTCTCCGCGACATATTCCTTCAGAGGCATCGCGTGGGGATCGACCGACTGGTGACTCCCGGTCAGTTCGGTCTGCACGTAGGGCGGCGCGATTTCGATTACCGCGACGGCGGTATTCCGGAGTTGATACCGTAGGCTTTCGGTATAGGAATGTAGGCCGGCTTTCGTCGCGCAGTATGTCGGGTTAAGATTCAGCGGCACGAAAGCCAGTCCCGAAGTAACGGTAAAAACCGCGGCCGACTTTTGCTTCAGGAAATGCGGCAGTAATGCCTCGGTCAGTCTCATGGGTCCGAGTAAATTAGTAGCAATCGTCTCGTCCTGAATCGCCGAATTACCACCCGTCAGTAAGTTCTCCGACTTCATGATACCCGCGTTTTGGATCACGCCATTCAAAGCGGGAAAATCTCCGATCGCGGTCTTCGCGAGAGTAACGATACTCGTGGCGTCCGTCATGTCGACCGAATAGGTTTTGAACCCGAGCGCCTCGGCTTTCATTAACTTTTCTTTCGACCGTCCGGCGATCAAGACGGTATTTCCCAGCTCTCGGAATTCAATCGCAAGAGAGAGACCGATTCCCGATGCGCCACCCGTGATTAAAACCGTATTTCCGCTCATTTTCATGACTGACTCCGATGATGGGGTATTAGTATAAGAAACTTTAAGTTAATCGATTCTTTAACATTCAACCACCGGAATGACTTAGTTCGGCTCCGTTTTTCCCCAGACGGTGAAACACCCGATCGCCCCGCACCTCGGCCATACCGGAACTCCGAGTTTTCCGGTAACCGGATCGCGCCAGGCGTGACCCAAAGTCACCACTTCAGTTCCGATGTCGTGGATGATTTCCTTAACCTGGATTCCGTTTTCTAATAAACGCGGGGTTACCCATGCGACGGTCGTGACTTCCCGGAGACGATTATACGCCGCTTCGGAACCCGTGGGATGAATTCGAATCATCGCCCGGTAGTCCTGGGCGAGCCCAAAATTCTCCATCGCATCGGGATAGCTCTGACGAATGCACCCCATCGAAGCCGGCTGGCCGAGCTGCCCGTAATGAGTAGTCGAATGAAAAAAATAACCGCCGAAAATCCAAAGCCCCCAGTACATCCGCGAGTTTTCGTACTTCTCGGACCGAAGCCACGGGAAAGGAACTTCCCTGCGGCGGCCGACTCCGTCCTCTCCCACGACGTTCACCGAGATGCGTACGGGATCGAGCTTATAGTTTCCGGGTGGAG